>CAXTRL010000015.1:8889-21557 GCA_964246575.1 uncultured Armatimonadales bacterium | reverse complement strand
TGTCTTAATTGCTTGCCGTCATCATGCGATCTATATACCCCCAGCGACTCATGGTCGGGCAAACGGACTTCTAGCTTTGTCAACGGTCGGTGAATGGATCGATAATCTTCCTGCTATTGCTGCAGGGGAAACCCATCCGACTGTTCCAAACCACCGAGCCGCTATTCTCTCCGATCTCAATCTTCAACGTATCGGCGCAACACCAATCAATGGAGGTCGTCGTGATTGGCCGCTCGAACTTCAACTGAATTGTCATATAAACGGTTATATAGGTCATACAGATGTCTACGGGCGCATACGCAGGCATTTACCATGCGGTGCCTTGACGACCCGATGCATCAGCCTGTCAAATGGGCGTTATGGGCACCCAGAAGAAAATAGAGCAATCAGCGTCAGAGAAGCTGCTTGTATTCAAACCTTTCCTCGTGACTTCATATTTCAGGGCAGTTTAAACTCCATGGCCCGGCAGATAGGGAATGCTGTTCCCCCTCTTCTGGCGCAACACTTTGGTGAAGCCTTTCTAAATCATTTCGCTATACATATGGGGAGAAACTAGCTATGTCCCATTTTAAAACTCGTGCTCGTGCTCTAGATATGCTTGGCCGTCAGCAAATTGCAGGTATCCCGACTGCTATCAGTGAACTTTTCAAAAATGCTTACGATGCTTACGCAGACCGTGTCGAGGTAGACTTTTACCGCTTTAACAATCTTTTTGTGCTTCGTGATAACGGCGTTGGTATGACAAAGCAGGATTTTGAACAGCGCTGGCTGACAATCGGTACTGAGAGCAAAGTGCGATCTGTTACTGGAAGCAGTTTACCCCCACTTTATCCCGGCAAAGAACCGCGTCCGATTATGGGTGAGAAGGGCATCGGGCGTCTTGCTATCGGCATTATTGGTCCGCAGGTATTGGTGCTCACTCGGGCGCTGGGACATGGGCAGTCTCAAGATCTCGTAGCGGCTTTTCTTAATTGGAAGATATTTGAAGTTCCTGGAATCAACCTCAATGACATCGAGGTGCCAGTAGTTACTTTCCCAGACGGGAATATGCCAACTAAAGCCGATATAGACGCGATGTTACAAGTATTCCGAGGCAATCTTGACAGGCTTCGGACAGCTATCGGTCCGATACGTTGCGCTGACATTGAGTCGGATTTAACTGCATTCACCGTCGACCCAGTAATTGTGGATAGTTATGTCAAGAATATGAGTCTAAGCGGCAGTAGCTGTGGTACACATTTTTATATCCTTCCTGCTTCAGAAAACCTGGCTATCGACATTGATGGAACTTCAAAGGAAGATGCTGCGCCCCCTATGATCCAGATGCTGACGGGCTTCTCCAACACGATGTTACCAGGCAATACCACTCCCCTTATCACTGCCAGCTTTCGTGATTACAAAACCAAGGAATATCAGAGCGACATTATTTCAACCGGAGATTTTTGGACGCCTAGCGACTTTCAATCATCGGATCATCGGATCTCAGGCTCCTTTAATGATTATGGTCAGTTCGAGGGTGAAGTTGCAATTTATGGTCGAGAGCCTGTTCACTATGTAGCACCTTGGCTGCCTGCTGCTGGTCGGCCAACGGATTGTGGTCCTTTCACTATTAATTTCTGTTACGTTCAAGGAGAGGCAAGGGCATCGAAGCTCACGCCTGAAGCATTCAACCTTATCAATCAAAAACTTAGGAGAATCGGTGGGCTTTACGTTTACAAAGATGGGATAAGAGTTTTGCCTTATGGCACTCTTGAAAATGACTTCCTGAATATTGAACGTAACAGAAACAAAGGAGCCGCCTACTACTTTTTTTCATATCGCCGGATGTTTGGAGCGATTGAAATCTCTCAAGACAACAATCCTAATCTAAATGAGAAAGCTGGGCGGGAAGGGTTTCGTGAGAACAGAGCCTACCGTCAGTTTCGAAGTATGATACAGGATCTCTTGATTCAACTTGCTGGCGATTTCTTTCGAGAGGAAGGGATTTATTCTAATGCTTTTACTACAACAAAGGCTGATCTGGAAAGAACAGAACTTGCTCGCAGGCGGAGAGAATCCCAAATTTCTGAGAAGAGGAAGATCTTGCGGGCTGAACTGGATAATGTTTTTGTTCGCTTAGACGCCGGCAAGCCCCATGAAGAAATGGCTTCACTCCTCAATGAAGTAAGCTTCAAGCTAAACGCTGCGGCCCGATTGGAAGATTCTGTACAAGCTGGAAACTTGTTCATTGAAACGGAGGCTCAGGCACGCGAAGCGATCTTGGCGCTACGGAACAATTATCGAGTGAGCAAGCCACGTGGTATGGGCTTATCGAAAGAATTGAACCGTGATTGGCAGGCCTATCTGACTGAATATCAGCATGTCGAGGGCGAGGTTTTTCAGCCCGCAACGAAACGACTTGATGAACTAGTTGGTAATCTCGCCCATGAGGCAAAGCTATCAATTGATCGGCGAAGGCGGATTGAGCATTCTCTGCAAAGCTTAACTTCACAAGCCAGAAAAACTACGCAGTTTGAGAGGAAGGAAACGGAGCAAACCGCCAATTTAATAAAAGATCACGTCGTTTCCCTTGCAAAAAACAGCCTTGTTGATGTCGAGGAAACAACCAAGCGTGTCTTCAGTCGCTTTGCTCAGCTTGATGTTTCTCATATGGATGAGACAATAATTGTCTCGGAACGGGAGCATTTGGAGAACGATATCCGGGAAGCCATGGATCGTAATAAAGATCTTTTGGAGAATGTTCGGGAACAACTAAACGCAATTAATTTGACACCGGATGCGGAAGGGCGTCTTATTGGAGCTTCAGACCAAACGGAGGATTTGGAGCAACGCCTCATAGTTCTTCAAGAGTCAGCAGATGCTGACCTGGAACTAGCTCAGCTCGGAATGGCAATTGATGTCATCAATCATGAGTTTGATGGAACCGTTAAATCTATCCGGAACAACCTGAGAAGACTAAAAGGCTGGGCTGACCTCAATCAAGGCCTCCAAACACTTTATGGTGACCTTCGCGCCAGCTTCGATCATCTTGATGGCTACCTCACGCTCTTTACGCCCTTGCACCGGCGGCTTTACCGCAATAAAGTAGAAATCAGTGGCGCTGACATCGGAAATTTCCTCGAAGACCTATTTCAGGACCGTCTAAAAAGGCATCAGATAACACTTGAGCAAAGTACCTCTTTCCGCCGCAAGAAGATTTTTGGCTATCCATCAACTTTTTATCCAGTCTTCGTAAATCTTGTGGAAAATGCTATATTCTGGACAAAAGATCGGATCAACCCGCGCGTCATCCGCCTAGATACAGATTCGGAGAGTTTCCTAGTCTCTGATAATGGCCCTGGTATTCCTATTCGCGACCAGGAAGCAGTCTTTGAATATGGCTTCTCTCGAAAGCCTGGCGGACGCGGTATGGGCTTGCAGATAGCTCGGAGGACTTTGGAAGAAGCTAGTTATCGTCTCGTTCTGAGGCCTTTTGAGTCGGGGCGAGGTGCCACTTTTCGTATCGAACCAAATAATTGAAGTGTCGGAGACAAAAGGAATACATCAATGCCGGAAGCATCTGCCACATTTTTTGATCACTCAAAGCAAGTTGCACTGAAGTTCCTGCAAACTGTGGTAGTGGTTGATGATCGTGCCAAGTTTGGTCCAGAGGAACAGGAAGCTGACAAACCAACTGGTGGATTAACCTCACCTAATCCCGAAACCCTGATCTTATCCACTGACACTGAAGTGAAGTATCTACCAGTCTCGGCGGAGGAGTTTTCCCATAGACTGAATGCGAAGGAGCTCATTGATGCTTTTGCAAGCCATGGACTTGTGTGTGCAGTGCTTAAGCCTACCGCCGAAGAAATTTCAGACACCTGGGCACTTAAAACTAAAACAGCCAAAGCCGCTCATAGGGCGGACATAGTCGTTTTGGATTGGAGACTGAACAATGATCAAGGGGAACATGCTCTGAAAGTGATCGAACATATTGTCAGTGCTGATGAGAACGAACACCGGCTGCGGCTAATATGTATATATACAGGGGAAACTGAACTTCGAGGGAAAATAACGCGTGTCGAAACGGCATTGAAAGTACTTGGCGTGTCAGCGATCCCAAGCGAGGAATTTACTGTCACTAATGGGCGAGTTCGTGTAGTCATCTATGCAAAAGAGGAAACTTCTCTGCCGGATGATCAAAAGTCTCGAATTAAAACCATCAAAGAGTTGCCTGATGTACTTGTCGGTGAGTTTGCAATGATGACGTCCGGTCTGGTTTCCAATACTGCTGTTGCCTCACTTGCTGCGGTACGTGAAAACACGCACAGATTGCTGCTCAAAATAAAGCAAAGTCTGGATGCGCCTATGCTGGCCCATCGAGCAATGTTGCCAGATCCCACGGATGCTCCTGATCAAGTCACACAACTTATAACAGAAGAAATCCGGTCAATTGTTCTCCAGTCAGGTGTAGCGAATGAAAGCAGCATTGAGAATATCAAGTTATGGCTGGACCTTAACCAGGATGTGATCCATCTCCAGTCGCTTTCAAAAGACGCCAATAATGCCACGGCAAAAGGAGATAGGGTCACAGTTGAACAAGTGTCGACTTTACTGACTCAGGGTTGTGACGGAGAATCATTGCCACCGATTTTTGGAAACATCAAGAAAAAACCTTATGAGCGCATCAATGCAGGCATCTTTAGCAAGGACGCTAATCCCGATCTATTGGACAAAGAATTTGCCGTCCTTACTTCCTCAGAGAGCTTATATGTTGACTCTTATCCATATCTTGGATTGGGTTTCGTTCTTGCCAGGTTAGAAGCAGGAACCAGCACCTATTGGCTGTGCATGCAGCCGATTTGTGACAGTGTCAGAATCACTGAGACTGAACGAGCTTTTCCCTTATTACATCTTAAGCACGCGAATGAGGGGGATAGAATAGATATAGTTGTGAAAGATGATTCTGGCTTTCTGCAACTGAAAGTTGATAAGGCATATAAAGGGCTTCTTGTCCCGTTTGCTCCTGATCCCATCAAGAAAGCTGTTGTTGCACGTCAGTTTGAGGATATATGGTATTTCCAGCCGATTGAAGGGGAATTGTATCGTTGCGTAGCTATGCTAAAACAAGAAGTCGCTCAAGATTTCGCAAATAAAAATTCAGGCGAACTAGCTCGTATCGCTCTCAATCCACCCGAGTGGCAACGGCGCCGGAACGAAAAAAAATAAAAAACTAATTTCCCTTACATTAAAGCTGTAGAAGCATTTTGTAAGATGTCAGACCACAGCGTTTGGTATTCACACATCGTAACCGATAACTAGCCAATCGATGCCAATCTTTCTTCATTATCTTTACCCTGTAGAGTGTAGCGATCTAACCATGCTTTCCAAACATTCGCACAGCCCGCTGGATTTTACGGCGGGCATTCGTTAGGTCTTTCCGCAAATCATGCTCCCAAACACGAACTGGCATGATCCCCTGTGCTTTTAGAGCGGCGTTGGTTTGGTGGTCGCGGGCATGGTTACGGGCTAGTTTCGGCTCCCAATAATCCCGATTTTTCTCTGGCATAATGAAATGCTTGGGGCATTTGTGAAAAAAGCAGCCGTCGGAAAACAGAGCCAGACGCAGACCGGGCAGCCAGAAGTCAGGCTTGCCCGGCAAATCTTTGGGATGCTCAATTATATTTTCGCTAGGAAACATGAGCCGCAAGAGTTCACCCAGACGCCGTTCTGGCGTCGTGCCGGTGCTGCGGATGCGGGACATATTGTGGCTGCGCTGTTCAGGTGTATGAGCGTCCGGCATTGGAAAAAGCTAATCCAAAATATCAAATGGCAGATTGTGCTGTGTCCATAGTGTGCTGTTCGAGGGTGTGATAGAGGCGTAGCTTGCTGGGATCGACTCGTATTTCATGCCGGCGAATGTCTTCAAGATAGCTTCAAAGATAACCTCTGCACCTCGCGGCGGCACTGCCATTCCAATTTGGCGGCGCTGGCCTTCCTTAGTACCGAGAAAATGAAACTCGTCAGGAAATGTCTGAAGTCGGGCACGCTCTCGGTTTGTTAGAGCACGCGGCTCTGACCAGTGATAGCCTTGGGTTCCGCCACCTCCACTGCCGGTCAGAGTGTAGGCTGGTTTGCCTGCTTCCAGGCGCTTATATATCTGGCTTAGGTGAGCCTTTTTCACATGCAGACGATGTTCTGCTGGGATACCCTCATACCATGCGTTCTTGCCGGGTGGCGTGTGCATCAGCCGATCAATGACGGCCTGCGACTGGCGGGTAGGCTCCTGACAAGTAGCTTCGGCTGGAATGGGAGGCTCTTCAAGCGCTTGCTGTGCAGTGAGTGGCTTCCCGGCTGTTGTTGGCTTGGGAACCTTGAAGTCCAGTCCCAAAGATTGATCGATCCCGACGATGATAATACGATGCCGATTTTGAGGAACGCCATAATCCTCAAAATGGTAGCGATGAATGCTTAAACGGTAGCCGGGGCCGGCGCAGGCAAGATCTGCGGCGATCTTCTGAAACGTCCGCCCTTTATCTGCATGGTGAAGCCCGCTCACATTTTCAGCGAGGAACCACTTCGGCTGGTGCTGGACCAGAACTTCCACCCCAAAGCTATAAAGCGGCCCATACTTTCCGCTAATCCCACTCTTTTCGCCAACATTGCTGTAGTCGTTGCACGGAAAACCAAACGCGAACCCATCAATTTCGCTTAGACCTGGAATATCCAAACGCTCGACTGGGCCTGGGATGACGCTGCCGGAAGCAATCCCTGTACCGCTATGGATGTTCCTGTCATAAGTGCGGCAGGCATCGTAATCTTTATCATTGGCCCAGACCGGCTGAATGCTATAATCCTCACCATTATGACTCAAAGCAGTATGAGCCGCCGCCCATCCTAACCCTCCTGGTCCGCAGAACAGTTCTCCCATTTTGAATATCATTGCAGTTCTTTCTCTTTACTGCTTCGGCCTTCAGAGGCAGCAATCGCTTCCCGGAGTGTTCTAATCGCCGCGCTCTCGGCATCTTCAGCAGTTGCCCCGTAGCGCATTGCTCTCAATACAGGAAGGCTTTCTGTGTCACAGCAGGCAGCGGCAGTGCCGAGCCAAACAATGTCTTCACGCATAACTTCCACCTGGATGTGCCAAAGGCTGCTTCCCTGCACTTCCTGAACCGCCAGTCGCTCTTCCATATTGCTTGTCATAGGAGATCCTTCTCAACTCAATTTTGCCGCTTGCATAGAGCCTTTTGGGCTTTGGCTCATTGTGTCACATTTAACCCAATGATTGCAGCACTTATGGCAGTAGTCACGGACATTATTTTGCCTTTATTTTACTGATTGCCGCAGGCCTTCTCCAATCTGCGACCCCAGCATAATCCGCTGCCGCATCGGCACCGGCGCACATTCCGGCGCGGCCCACCACGCCAGCGCCAGCGCAATCACCACGTCGTCGTGCGCTCCCGACCGCGCTCCCATCTTCGCCCGGCCTGCCAGACCCGCCGCCCCGTACTCAAAGCCCCGCAGCTCACTCAGAAGCACACGATGCGCCGGATACTGCACCCCACGCCCCGACAGCCCCAGCGTCAGCCGGTCAATCAGCTTCCCCTTGCTTTCCGCGCCAAATGTGAACCGCTCAACCGTCGGAACCCGGCCACCCGCCGCCCCCAGCGCCGCGCGTACTTCCGTTTGCAGCGTCTCAGCCAGCGGGTCACCGATGCTGTTCCCATCCGCTAGTATCCGCCACGGCTGAAACTTGGCGACAATCCCCGCCACTTCCTTCGCCTGCGTTTCCCAGCCTGTTCCCTGCCACCGCTGCAAATACACCAGCTTCGCCGGCTTGACAGTGGCATCCAGCACGGCCACGACCGTAAAGTCCAGCTTGCGGCCCCAGTCAATCCCCAGCGTGTACAAGCGGCCCGGCACAGGTTCAGACAACACCTGCCCGTCCCGTAGTTCCACGCCCACTAAGTCAGCGATCCCTGCGTCTATATCCTCTTCCCGAAACACCGCCCCGAAGTCGTCCACGAACTGCGCCCCGAACTCCTGCGCGTACATCGACTCGCCCAGTTCTTCCCGCTGGGCTTCGAGGAAAGCGTGAACTAAGTGAGGATTGTCGGAAGTGGGGCAGCAGAACGCCTCGTAAGTGATCACCTGCTCCGGCTGTCCATCAGCGAGCTTTGGCGGCAAGCCAGCGAGGCCGCGCGTGTAGAGCCGGTAGTAGGCCGAGCGCCGACCAAACGGCGACGACGCCAGCACATAGTCGCCGCCTTTGTCCGTCAGCATCGGCAGAAGTACATCGGTCAGCACCGTGTCAGGCACCCGCGCCGCTTCATCCACGATCACACGATGCGCCCACAACCCCCGAATGCCGCGCCCGTCCCGTCCCGCCGTCCGAAAGTGAATGGTGTTCTGCGTTCCCGAAGCCTGTCCTGCCGTCGTGAGCGTCAGGGTCAGCGACGGCCGCTGCCGGACTGTCAGCTCACGCCCGGCGACTTTGGGGTGGGGTTTGCCGTCTTTGTCGCGCCAGTCCCAAGCTTCGAGCAGCCGGGTCAGCACTTCATTCCCCAGAAGCCGCGCCTGCGCGTCTGTGGGAGCGACGACAAGCTGCCGGCAGTCCTTCTCATCCAAAGCCAGCGTAGCGATGTCAAGCGACAGCGCTTCCGTCTTGCCCCACCGCCGCCCACAAGCGGCGATCCGCATCTGCGCCGGGCAGGCAAAGAAACGCGCTTGCGCCGGATGAGGCTGCCAAGCCCAAAGACGACGCGCCAGCGTGAGGCGACGGGCCGCGCTGGCCTTGCGCCCCGCCTCCGTCCGCCACATCTTCCCCGATAGCTTGGTCGCTTTCATTCCCCAATTATACCCGGCCTTGACTCCTCCATCATTGGAAGCTAGGGCATATTTCGGGTACAATCAACCCGGAGGCTGCACCATGCACACTTCGACTTTCCTGGACGATCCCAAAACAAACACCCGGCACACGCCGCCCAGCACTTCCGATGTTTCAGAGCGTAATGCCCACCTCATCGCCCTGCTGGACTCCTTCGACGACAGCGACCCGGAACAGCAGCGGTGGGACTTTGACGCCCTGCAAGCCGGCCTTGACGACGCCCGCCCCGGTCAGCGCCGCCTCTTTGGTGACGGCGTCAATCCATGACTATCGCCCTGCTGGATAGTGGCCCACTTGGCCTCGTCACTCATCCCCGCGCCAATCCCGAAAACGCCGCCTGTAAAGCCTGGCTCTCCGCCTTCCTCGCCGCCGGCAATTTTGCCCTCGTGCCGGAGATTACCTACTACGAAGTGCGCCGCGAGCTGCGCCGCTCCGAACTCAAAAACGGCGTTCCCAGCCGCGGTCTCGCTAACTTGGAAGCCTTCGCCGCCGATGCCGGTCTCATTCCCATTACTTCCGAAGCGATGCGTCTTGCGACTGAGTTTTGGGCGCAAGCTCGCCACTTTCACATCGAAGGAGCGCCGGAAACCGCCCTCGATGCCGATATGATCCTCTGCGCCCAGGCCGAAACACTGCGCCTGGAGTGGAACCCAAACGGCGACGCCGTTATTATCGCTACCACCAACGTTAAACACCTCACCCACTTCACCACCGCCCGTCACTGGCGGGACATCACCATTTAACATTTCGGATGGAAGGCAACCTTGCTTGTCGCGCCGCGCCAGACGTTCGGGCCGGGAAGGGGCAGCGCGTCTTAGCGGAGGGGGAAGAAAGGCGCTTTGGCTGCTGTCAGTTCAGGGCCTCGTTGGTCGCGTCGCGATCTTCTTCTCCCCTAGGTCACGCGCCTGCCCCTTCCCGTCCCTCACGAAGCGGCGTAGCTCTGCGTCGGCGTAGGTCTGTGTGGCGACAGCCTCCTGCTGAGGAATTGAAAGCTGGGCTGGGATCGATACGCAGTAATCAGAATGATACAGACCAGATAAGCCGGATTAGTGAAGGAGCCATTGACGCTGCGGTGACGAAAAGGAGCCATTGATGCGCCGCTCAGGTCGTCTCAGCGGCCCGGCTCAGGGCAGCCTCCCTATCGCTTCGCCGCCCCGCCCATGCTTGAGTACCTTGTCGGCGACACTTCCGAATCAAGCGCCGGTCGCTGAGGACAGCGCCCATGCTGTAGTGCCTTGCAGGTTGTTTTCCCCATCCCCCCACCAGGCTTTAGTGTGTGTCGGCCCGCCAAAAAAAGCAAGGGTAAACGGCCTTCGCCGCGCCGAAGCGTCGCCCTTGCTTTCAAGCCCTACGGGTTTTGGCCGGCCTACCAGAAGTTTGCCGTTATTGGTGGGGGGTGGGGGAATGTGGCTCAGAATAAAGCGGCGGCATCAGCCGTGGCCGCCAGCGTCGGCGGAAGGCAGCGGCGCAGCCGCTGCCATTCGGCGTCAGCCGCCACACGATCCGCCGCTGCTAGTCAGCCGTCAGCGTCAGCAGGCAAGCTCCAAAATACACCTATCATTTACCGTCAAATTGTTGACAAAGGCATACAAAAGCGGGTACAATTTCAGTGCAGGCGGGGGCAATCCTACTAAAAACCAACCCCGCCCGCAAGGAGCCTTTCAGCATGTCTAGTGTACCCGAATTCGGCGAACAGTTCGCCGGTCATCCCGCCGCAGAAGAAGCCGCCGCCGCCATGCGGTCTAGTGCCAGCGGCGTTCGCCCCCAGTGGGAAGATCGCCTTCCCGTTCCTTCCCGCCCGGTTCGCGTTCCCAATCACAATGCGCGGGTAGGCGGCTTTCTGGCTTACCGTCAGGCCCAGCTTGCCGCGCGTGGGGAGCGCATCGTTGTTGCCGAGCCGCGCCGTTTTGTCTTTCGGTCCCTTATCGGGGCGCGGCGCGTTCCTTATGGCTATGCCCTCAATCTGGAGTTTGTGTACCACTCCCCGTCAGGCCGTGACTATATCATTACCGGCTTTGCCCTCGGCGAAGATGATGGGCTTTTGACTGGGGAAGGTCATGCCCGTGCCTGCTCCTGCCCGGACTTCCAGAAACGGCGCGGGGAAGCCCGCGATCAGTTGCGGGGCGAAGCTCGCTGCTGTAAGCACATGCGCTTGTTCCTTGCCGTCGTCTATCTTTGGAAGGGGCAGTTGCCGTGGATCGGCGGCATTCCGAAAGAGCATATGCTTCCCGGCGAGGTCTGGGTCTTGCGCGTGTTCTAGTATCGGCAGGCCGGGGGGCTTTCGCCCCCCGGCCCTTCTAGGAAGGAAAAAGCGATGTCTACTGTATTCCAGCCGTCGCGCTGGGTAGTTCAGGTCAGCATGACCAGCCTTGTTACGGGCAGAAAAGTTATCGTCGCGCAGCATTCGTGCCGGGATCGGCATCATGCCGCCACGCTGCTGTCTGAAATCCGCGAACTGGCAGACGGGTTACAAGATTTCCTGCCGGGCCTGACGGCCACCGGGTATGAATTGGCAGCCCCAGCCCCGGAATAAGCCAAGAGGGGCGGGGCGGCTTGCGCCGCCCCCGCCCCTAGCAAGTAAGCATATATTTATATGAAAAGTCACCAGAGAGAGGACGACGCCCACCATGTCAGCATCAGAAAAGCCCATCAAAACCACTGCGCCGCGCACCTGCAAACGCTGCGGCCAGCCGATCAACACCCAGACCGAGAGTTGGGAAATGAAGCACAGCGACGACGGCCAGTACGCTACCGGCATTCAGCACGTCACCTGCCCCGTCAGCCCCGCCCTTGAAAGCCTACCTCCGGCCCCAGCTTCTACCCCCAACGCCAGCACTGTCTTTTTGACTATGGATCAGGCCGCCGAGCTAATTCATGTTTCCAAGCAGACGATCCGCCGGCGCATTCGCAGCGGCGAACTTCCCGCCAAGCGCTTGAAGGGCGGGCAGACCGTCTTGATTGACCAGAGGGACGTTCTGGCGCTGCTGGAAGACATCGTACCAGGAACGGATGTCTAACTCTGGTTCCCCCATCGGGTGCAGTTGCGCCATTATTGGGGGCTGGGGGGACTCTTGCCCTTCCCTAGCAGGGGAGGGAGCGAGGGACGAGCGGGAGGGGTTCTTATCCCTTGACAAACACAGATATTATCTGTATAATAGGGGTATGGCAAACGAAACGGAAGCAAAAGGACGAACACGCGGGCGGGTGCCGGCAGATGCCGAGCGGGTGAAAACTACGCTGCTGCTGGACTTGGACACCGTGGAATGGGGCAAGCGAGAGCCGGGCGGCTTGTCGGAACTCATCCGGCAGCTTCTGCGGCAGGCATACGAAACAGGGAAGGAAAACAGCAAATGAAGGATCGGAACCTATTGGGAACACCCGGCGCGGTCATCTACACCCGCGTCTCGACCGGGGAACAAGACAAGCATGGAACCAGCCCGGAAACTCAGCTTGCCGCCTGCCGTGCGAAAGCGCTGGCGCTTGGCCTGCCGATTGCCGCTGAGTACCACGACGGCGGCGTCAGCGGCGGGTTCCTGCTGGCCCGGCCCGGAATGCAGGCCGCGCTGGCCGACATTCAGATGGGACGCGCCGACACGCTCATCTGCGCCAATATCAGCCGGTACAGCCGGGATGTCGAGCATCAGCAGGCCATCAAAAAAGCCGTCAAATCTGCCGGCGGGCGGCTCGTGTTCTGCGACATGGACTTTGACGACACGCCCGAAGGCGACATGAGTTTCGGCTTTATGGGCCAGTTCGCCCAGTACGAACGGCAAGCCATCCGCCGGCGCACCATGGACGGCAA
>CAXTRL010000015.1:8166-8879 GCA_964246575.1 uncultured Armatimonadales bacterium | reverse complement strand
CACAAGTCCAACTCGTGGGGACAGTGGTTTCGCCGACGGCAAGCAGCCCTGCCGCCGTCCGGCCTACGGCTACCACGTCATCACCAACGCCGAGGTGCAGTGCGGCCTCTACCCCGCCGGCAGCGCCGGGCAGTATTTAGTTGTCGAAGACAAAGCCGCAGTCGTGCGCCGCTTGTTCGCCGATTATGCGTCCGGCATCAGCCTTAACAGCCTGGCCCGTGCCTTGACCGCCGAAAGCATCCCGGCCCCCAACGGCGCTCCCGCCTGGCCCCTCGCCACCCTGCGCTACCTGCTTGCCAACCCGACCTACAAAGGGCAGGCCGCGTTTGGGAAAAGCCAGTCCCGCACCGACGAAGCCCGCTTGCAGGAGAAACATCACCGGACCGGACTGCCGCTCAAAGATGTCCGGTTCACGAAAAAGCTCCCGCCGGACGAATGGACCACTATCGCCTGCCCCGCCCTGGTGTCCGAAGAAACGTGGGACGCCGTGCAGTCGCGCTTTGCCCGAAACCGCGCCGAGCTGTCCGGCAACCCGCGCCGGGTCTACATGCTGGCCGGGCGGACATTCTGCGTCCACTGCGGCGGCACCATGACCGCGTGGGGCGGGGGACACAAAGCTCCTGACGGCGGGCGAAAGATCCCCCGCTACATCTGCTTACGCCACGTTCAAGCCCAAGCCGCCGGCCTGCCCGCCGAATGCTCCGGCTGGTCCC
>CAXTRL010000015.1:0-8156 GCA_964246575.1 uncultured Armatimonadales bacterium | reverse complement strand
CCCGCCGCGTGGACCACATCGAAACCGATGTCCGCGAAGCCCTGCTGTCGCTTGCCCGTTCGCCTGCTTCCCTCGACGACGCCTTCGCTGAATACCGCCGCGAAGCCGCGCCCGCCAAAACCGAAAGCAGTCTCCGCGCCGAGCTGGCTGCCCTCGACACCGCCTTGTCCGCCCTCACCGCCCAGGAAGCCGCCGCCGTCCAGGCCCAAATCGCCGGCATCATCGCCGGAGCCAGTCCCGCCGCCTATGCCGCCGCGTTCGCCGACATCGCCGCCCGGCGCAAAGACCTCGAAGACCGGCGCGGCACCCTATCCCACCAACTCCGAAACCCCGTCGCGTCCCCCGCCAAATCCACCCAGCCCCGCGCTGCCCTCGAAGCCCAAGCCCTCGAAGACGCCGCCCTCGTCCTCTCCGCCCCCGACATCCCCGGCACCGTCAAGCGCGACATCATCAGCCGCGTCCTCACCCGCGTCGAATGCGGCAAAACCGAAACCGGGGAGGAAACCCGCGTCTTCGTGCCGAAAGAGTTCACCCAAGAGGTAGACGCAGAAACCGTGACGGAAACTCGCAACATTGTTTTGATTGGTTTTATGGGAACGGGGAAAAGTGCGGTGGGGCGGGCGCTGGCGCGGCGGACGGGCTGGCGGCATCTGGACACGGATGCGGAGATTGAGCGGGCGGCGGGGAAGACGATCCCGCAGATATTTGCCGAAGACGGCGAAGAAGTGTTCCGGGCGCAGGAAACGGTGTTGTTAAAGTCGTTGGAACAGTCCGAGGATCTAATTTTGTCAACTGGGGGCGGGACGCCCTTGAGGGCTGAGAATGCGGTGCTGCTGAAGCGGATTGGAACCGTGGTCTGGCTCCATGTCGCGCCGGAAGCGATCTTGGCCCGCGTCGCGCACTCGCTCCCTGAGCGGCCTCTGCTGGCGGCGTATCAGGCAGACCCGCTCGGTCGTATCCAAAGCCTGCTGGCGCAGCGGGAGCCGCTGTATGCGGCGCTGGCGGATGTGGTGCTGGAAACGTCGGACTGCGCGAACTCGGAAGAAGGCGCGGCGCGTCTGATGGAGCGGCTAGGGTGAGTATGAGCGAAAAGACGCAAATCGTGCCGGTGAATCTGGGACCGCGCTCGTATGAGATTTTGGTCGGGCGCGGGCTGCTTCATCAGCTTGGCCCGGAAATGGCAGCGCGTTTGGACGGCGCGGACGGGCGGCTGGCGGTGGTTGTTTCCAGCCCGGAAATCGCACGGCTGTATGGCGAAACGGCTTCGGCAAGCCTGAGCGCGGCAGGGTTTCGCGTGGAAAGCGTTTCTGTGCCTCCGGGCGAGACGACCAAGTCACTGGCGTCGGTGGAGGAACTTTACGCGGCCCTGCATCGTCTGTCTGCTGATCGGAAAACAGTGGTAGTGGCGCTCGGCGGCGGGGTCATTGGCGACCTAGCGGGCTTTGCAGCGGCGACCTACACGCGCGGGCTGGAGTTTGTGCAGGTGCCGACAACTCTGCTGGCCCAGGTAGACAGCAGCGTGGGAGGCAAGACCGGGGTCAACTTCGGCAGCGCCAAAAACTTAATCGGCGCATTTTATCAGCCGCGTCTTGTGATCGTTGATCCGGAAACACTGCAAACGCTGCCGGTGCGGGAGCGTCGCTCAGGTCTTGCCGAGGTCATCAAATATGGTATAATAGCCGATAACGCTTTCGCGGCGCTGCTGCATCGGGAGATGCCGGGCCTGCTGGCGCTGACTTCGCCGGAGCTTGACTTTGTTTTGGCGCATTCGTGTGCCATCAAAGCCCGCGTCGTGGAGCAGGACGAGCGCGAAGACGGCCTGCGGGCCATTCTGAACTTCGGCCACACGGTCGGTCATGCGCTGGAGTCGGTGACGCACTACCAGACGTATACGCATGGCGAGGCGATTGCACTAGGCATGGTGTCGGCAGCGCTTATCGGCGAGGAAGCGGGCGTGACACGCCCAGAAGACACGGCAGTTTTACTGAGCTTGCTTCGGGCGGCGGGGTTTGCCGTTCGTTTGGACCCAGCCCACTCAGTCGCAGAGATCGTCCGCCTTTTGGCCTGGGACAAGAAAAGCATCGGCGGCTCGGCCCGCTTTGTGCTGATGGAAGAAATTGGCCGGGCGACGCCGGGCCACGTGGTTTCGGAAGCTGTGATCAGGGCCGCATTGGCGCGGCAGCAGCAGTTAAACTAACAGCAACGAGGAGAATACATTTCATGGTAACGACAAAGAAGTTTGTGCCGGTCCTATTGGCGGCAGCGATGTTTATTTTGTGCGTGGGCGCGGGCATTGTCCATGCCAGCACCTACGGCAGCGTTCAGGGGCGGGTGACGGATGCGTCGGGCCAGCCGGTCGCGGGCGTCAAGCTGTCGCTGGCGGGCGAAGGCTCTGTGACCACCGACAAGTCCGGTGCCTACATTTTGGACGGCATTGATCCCGGCCAATATCAAATGGAAGCCACGAAGAAAGGCTACCAGGACCAGGCGATTACCGTCACGATCACCCAGGATGTTCCACAGGAACTGGACGTGACGCTGACCCCGCAGCCCGATACGAAGCAGAACGCGAAGTAGCGAAAAGATGAGTGAAAAACCGCCGGGATGGGCTGATTGGCTGCTGACGGTTTGGGTGCTGGCCGTCGGCGTGTTCTATTTCGGCGGCTACTTTTTGCCGGCCGCGATTGGGCGCTATACAGCGTCCGCGTCGGCGCTTTATGCATTGATGCTCCTGGTATCTGCGTCCTTTGGCGCATTCCAATATCTATCGAAGAATAGAAAGTAGTTTTTCGATGCGATTGCCGAAATTCCTATCGGCGGCCCTGCTGCTGGGCGCGATGTCGCCGCTGTCGGCAGCGCCTGCTTATCAGGCGTCGGGCGTGTGCATTCACCAATGCTCCTGCGCGTATGCCTGCCCGTGCATGTTTGAGAACGGGCCGGACAACTGCGCTTTGGCCGCCGTCTATCATTTGGACCATGCCGTGTATCAGGGAACGGACATCAGCGGCCTGTCCATGATCTCGATTGACGGCGCAGTCGGTGCCCACGGCGGCTCCGCCTGCTGCACCACACGCATGAAGGGCATGGCGATGAAGGCGGCAAAGACCCAGACTGAGCCGGGCGTCGTGTACCTGGATGCGCGGGCAACCCCAGCGCAGCGTTTTGCGCTGCTGGGACTGCTCCAAGCGCACGGCGAATGGCCGGGGGCGGGGCGTCCGATTAAGAGCGTGCCGATCCGCTTTACCAAGACCACGCACGGCTACAAGACCGCTGTGCCGGGGCTGTTTGACGGGGAAGCCGAGCAGGTGATGAGCCGCACCGGGTCGCCGATTACCGTGGACGGCGTCGGGTTTGCCGAAGGGCCTCATTGGACGGTCGGGCGCAGCGTCGTCAACGATCTGCATGATGCCGCGCTTGGCTTGCGCTGGCATCTACCCGGAACCAACGGCTCCTGGTCCCAGTTCCGCTGGTCTTCTTAGCGTCTGGTCTTTCTTCTGTTATTTCGGGCCGCATAAGGAGTTCTGCTCGTTGTCATTACAGGCTGTCAATTCGCGTTACGAACTGCTGGAAGCCACGCCGGGGCCGGACACGCCGCCGTATGAGTTTGTCAAAGCGCGGGACCGGGAACAAGGCCGGGTGGTGGCGCTTCAAGTCGTGCCTGCCGGGGTCTTTGGCACAAGCGTCGCCCGGCGCGAGCAATTTCAAGCCGCAGTGCAGCAAGCGCAGATGCTGGAGCATCCCGGCATTTTGCAGGTTTATGACCAGGGCGTTGCCGAAGGCACAGGCGATCTGTATGTGGTTCGCGAACAGATTCGAGGCATCACGCTTCAAGAGCGTGTCCGGCGGATCGCGCCGTTTACGCTGGCGGTTTCCACAGACATCGCAGTGGCCGTCGCCGAGGCTTTAGTCGCCGCCCACCGGGCCGGGATCGCGCACGGCGATCTGCGGCCCGGCCATGTGCTGCTCAGCCCGGAAGGGCAAATCAAGACTGCCGACTTTGTGTACGGCGCTCTGGTCGCCGCGCAAGGGGAGGAGCCGAACCGAGCGGCGTATCTGGCCCCGGAACTGAGCGCCCGGCCCGGCACGGAGTTTGCCCCGACAGTCGCCGGGGACATTTTTGCGCTTGGCGCACTGCTGTATGAGATGCTGACCGGAACCCTGCCTTTAGCGGGCAGCGTCCGCGTTTCTTCCCCGCGCGAGGTCAATCCCGATGTCCCCCCGGCGCTGGACGGCCTGGTCCAGAAGTGCCTGCATCCGCAGCCCGCCGGCCGCTACCGGACCGCCGGAACGCTGCTGACCGATTTGCAGGCGATCCACACCGCCCTCCGAACCGGCAAGCCGCTGTCTTGGTCTCCGCTGGCCGACAAATCCGCCCCCAAGTCCCAAGAAAGCCCTAAGCGGCAGCCGAGGCCGCTGCCGGAAGGCCGGGAGCCGGTGGAAGAAGAACCGCCTCGCTACGAAAAGCCGCCGCGCGAGCGGGCCTCAGCCCTGGCAGTCGCCACTTCGGTCTTGTTCGGCATCCTTGTGCTGGGCGTGATTGGGCTGGTCTGGTATGGAACGCGCTTTTTGGCCGTGCCGAACGACGTGGTCGTTCCCAATTTGATTGGCAAGACGTTTGACGACGCTAAACGGATCGCCGGCCAGCAGCACTTCACGCTGGTGGAAAGCGCCGACAGCGCCTACAGCGACACCATGCCGGAAGACCAGATTTACGAGCAGAACCCGCTGGCCGGACACACCATTAAGGCCGACAAAGAAGTCACCGTGTTCCGCAGCCTCGGCCCGCGCCTTTTGACCGTCCCCCCGCTTGTCGGGACCACTCAGGATTACGCCGCCAAAGCGCTGCTTCAAGCGAACCTGCCGCTCGGCACGACGGCGCAGCAGTTCAGCGCAACGGTTCCCAGCGGCATCATTTTGAGCCAGGCTCCGCAGGGCAGCAGCAGGGTCGCCCGCAACACCGCGATCAACTTCGTCATCTCCAAAGGCCAGCAGCCGCCGGAAATGCCGCAAGGCTTGGCGGGCGATGCGACTGGGCCGGACAAGGCAGAAATCCATTGGAGCGCCGCGCCTCGCGCCGCCTCCTATACCGTCACGCGCTCCCTGGACGGCGACACAACCGTGGTCGCGCAGGCGCTGCCGGGAACCCGCTTTACCGACACGGGCCTCAAGCCGAACACGACTTACTCGTACACAGTCAACGCCGTAAACTCGGCCGGCACTTCCGACCCAAGCGAAGCGGTGCTGATTACTACCCAGGCCAGCCCGCAAACGCAGGCGGTCCTGCCGCCGGACGCCATTGTCACTCCGCCCGACGGCAGCGGCAGCACAGACCCTAACGCCGACACCGATGGAACTGCCTCGCCCGATGAGCCGAAAACCGCTCGCCTGCGCCAGTTCACGATTGCGTTCACCGTCCCGCGCCACCCGCGCCGGACGCGCCATGTCCAGATTGAAGTGCAGGACACGACCGGCACGAACTTGGTGTACGATGAGAACCACGAGCCGGGCGAAGATGTCAGTGAGCCAGCCCAGGGCTTCGGCAACAAGATCACGTTCCGCATCTTCCTGGACAGCAAGCTGGTCAAGCAGCAGACGCTTTAAAGATATTTGTGCGTCATTCTGGAGAACACAGTGAATACGAAGGAATTCCCGCTGGATAAGCTGGTTGCCAGCAGCGGAACACTCACGCAAGAAGAAGGCTGGTTTAACATCTTTGTTCCTATTACTCCTTTTTCACTTGACGGCGAGACAGTGACAACCTCGTTTGAACTAGAAGCAATAGATTTTGGGACGCAGAGCATCGCTGAACTTGCCAACAAGACCTTTGTATTTCCTGTGAACCCGGAAGATGGCTATATTGACGGTTCTATCTACCTCGCAAATGTTCATAATCCTGCGGATGTAACGGAAATTGCTTTCGGTCCTTACAGCGGCTCAACGATTACAGCAACAATCACGCTTCGTA
Organism: uncultured Armatimonadales bacterium; assembly: GCA_964246575.1. Lineage (GTDB taxonomy): Bacteria > Armatimonadota > Armatimonadia > Armatimonadales > Capsulimonadaceae > JANXMY01. The sequence continues at coordinate 2,191 of CAXTRL010000015.1, read as the reverse complement.
TCCTGTTCTCGTTTGAGGGTTCCGCGTTCCCGGACACGGATTTCGTTCTAAACACGCCATTGACGGTCGCTGAATAGCCAGCGACCTGCATATCTCGCTAGGAACTATCCTATGTCTATCAAAATCGCGCCGTCCATTTTGTCCGCCGACTTCGGCGCGTTTGCCGAGGCTACCGAGGAGCTGTCCTCTGCCGGGGCGGACTACATTCACATTGACATTATGGACGGCCATTTTGTCCCCAACATCAGCTTTGGCCCGCAGCTTGTCCGCGCCCTGCGCCCGGTCACGACAGTGGCGTTTGACACGCATCTGATGATTGAGCGCCCGGAAGACTACGTCGTGGAGTTCGCCAAAGCAGGCAGCGGCATTATCACCGTCCACCCGGAAACGACGTACCATTTGAACCGCCTGCTGCGGCAAATCAAGGACGCCGGGGCGAAGGCGGGGGTCGCGCTGAACCCGGCCACGCCGATCAGCACGATTGAATGGGTGCTGGGCGACTTGGACCGGGTGCTGGTGATGACGGTCAACCCCGGCTTCGGCGGGCAGGCATTCTTAGCGGACATGCTGCAAAAAATCCATGCGCTGGCAGAGCTGAGGGCCGCGCACGGCCTGCGCTTTGAGATTGGGGTAGACGGCGGCATCAATGCCGACACCGCGTCGCTGGCGGCAAGGGCCGGGGCGGACGCCCTGATTGCCGGCAGCGCCGTGTTCCGCCACCCCGACGGCCTGGCCGATGCCGTGGCCGAGCTGCGACGCCTCGCCGATGCCGCCGCCCCCACAGAAACGCGCCGCAATGGAGGCCGTTAAATGCTGCTGCGTGCTGCGCTGGTATTCGCCCTCGTTGCCGCCGCGCTGTACGGCGTTTGGGAAGTGCGGCGCTGGGCGCTGCCGGAAACGCAGGGGCTAATCACGCCGAAGCAGAAGAAGCTGCGGGCTTGGGGTCTGTTCTTTCTGCTGGGGGTGCTGGGGCTATGGCTTGGCGGAACGTACCTGCCGACGCCGCACGACAAGCGGGCGCTGATAACCTGGATTCAATACTGGATGCTGACCGTCGCGGCTTCCCTGCCGCTGATTCCGCTGGCCCTGCTGGACTGGCGCGAAAACCTGCGCCTGCTGGCCGAGCGACGCCGACTGTTATTCCAGGAAACGCTTGGCCCCCTGTCCTCGCCCCTTGACCCGCCGACTTAGTCCCGCCCGCGTGCTTCGCGGGCGTTTTTGTTATAACTCGTATTGGGATTTGTGACAAAAGGAGAAACTCGTGCAGAAAGAACTGGCAAAAAGTACGTCTGAGCGCCTGAAGACCGTAAGCGGCAACTCTGAGGTGACGGCGACTGTCGGGCTGGATGCGTTTGTGGATGAGATCATTCGCGTGGTGGATAAGCGCACGTCAGACACCGAGTTTACAACCATTGAACAGATTGTGGAGTTAGGCACACGCATCATCGGCGCGTCCGGCCAAAGCACCAATCTGGAACTTGTGGTGGAGCGGGTCAAGCTCGGCGGCAACGGCCCGATTATGGCGAACGCCCTGGCCGCGCTGGGGGCGGCCGTCTCCTGCGTCGGGCCGCTTGGCGAAGGCAGCTTGCATCCGGCGTTTGAAGAAATGGCCCAAACATCCACGCTGATTTCCCTGGGTGCGCCGGGCCACACGGACGCGCTGGAATTTGAGGACGGCAAAGTCATGCTCGGCAAGCTGGAGCCGCTGGGTCTGGTGACCTGGCCGCGCCTGGTCGGGCGGGTTGGGGCAGACGGCCTCATTCGCCTATTTGCTCAGGCCGATTTGGTCGCTTTGGTTAACTGGACCATGATCCCGGCGATGTCGGCGATCTGGGAAGAACTTTTGACTCTGCTGGCCGCCCAGCCCTCCCAGCCGAGCCGCCGGTTCTTTTTTGATCTGGCCGACCCGGAAAAGCACGATGATCCCAAAGTCGTTGCCGCCTGCCGCCTGTTGTCCCGGTTCCAGGAGTTCGGGCCGACGACGCTGGGGTTGAACGAGAAAGAAGCGTTCCGTGTGGGCCAAGCGCTCGGCTACACCGGCGGCCATCATGGCCGGGCGGAAGTGCTGGGCGTCACCGCGTTTATCAGCGCCAAGCTGCCGCTCGCGTCGGTCGTCGTCCATCCCCGCGCGTATGCCGTAGTCGGCGTGGGCGGCCAGATCACGGCGGACGTTGACGGCCCGTTTGTTGAG
>CAXTRL010000014.1:0-21899 GCA_964246575.1 uncultured Armatimonadales bacterium | reverse complement strand
CATCAAACAACTGCTGGATCGCAAACAGCGCGGCTTTTAAATTGAGCGTGTCAAACGTCGTTTCGCACAGCAACAGATCTACGCCGCCTTCCAGCAGCGCCTGAGCCTGCTGGTAGTAAGCGTCCCGAAGCTGGTCAAAGTTGACTGAGCGCTTTTCCGGGTGATTGGAGTCCACCATGACCGTTGCCGAGCGTGTCTGCGGCCCTAATGCCCCCGCCACCAAGCGCGGCTTGTCCGGCGTGGAATACGCATCGGCGGCACGGCGGGCCAGCACCGCCGCCGTATGGTTCATTTCCACCACTAAATCTTCCATGCCGAAGTCAGCCATGGACACCGAACACGCATTGAACGTGTTGGTTTCAATGATGTCCGCGCCGGCGGCAAGGTACGCCCGGTGAATGTCTTCAATGACATCAGGCCGGACCAGCATCAGCGCTTCGTTGTTGTTTTTGAGGTCCAGCGGGTGGTCTAAAAAGCGCTCGCCCCGGTAGTCCAATTCCTCAAACTTGTGGCGCTGGATCATTGTCCCCATCGCGCCGTCTAAGACCAGAATACGCTCTTTCAGCAGTTGTTTGATGTCAGCCATAATGTTCCTGTTCCAAATGTCCGCGTCTAATCCGCCCAATTCTCGTAAGCCAGCTCTGGAACCCGCTGGAAGTCGCGCAGGTTCCGCGTGATCACGGTTGCGCCTTCTTCCAAAGCAATCACCGCAATCCGCAAATCCATCTTGCCGACATTCAGCTTCATTGCTAAAAGCGTGTTATAGCGGGCGATGGCAGGCTCGGAAAAACCAAGTACCCGCATTCCAGACAGCACCCGAACCGAGGCTGCCAGCTTTTCGTAAGCGACAGCAAGCTCTTTGTCTGTTTTGGCGCGGCGCAAGTAAATCTGCCAGCCGGTCATTTGTTCTTCAATGTTGATGACTGTGACTGCAAGTTCCGACGGAGAAACTACAGCAAGCCGGCGCAAAACTTTTAAGTCTTTTCGTTCCAACAGTGACAGCGTTACCGTGTCCAGTATTTTGAGGCTCATAACGATTGCGGGTCTTCATCCACACTGCGGCGGTAATCTTGAATGGCTTGCTGCCACTGCTCGTAAACGGCATCGTCTTGAAATATCCCGATGGCTGGGAGCCAGGGATGGTCTTCTTCCTTTAACTTCGCCAGCAGCTGTTCCAGCGTCATGTTTTCGACAGAAAGATCCGCATCTATTTTATCGGCAGTTTGTTGGCTCATAATTTTGGTCCCAAAAGTTCACATGACACTCAATAGTTAGGGTCTTCCTCAACCTGACGCCGATATTCACGCATCTCTGCGAGAAAATCATCATACGTCGGATCATCCATAGACATTCCAGCGAACTTAGCCAGGGGATGACCTTCTGCTTTGAGATTGTCAATGAGACGCCGCGAGGAGGCTTCTTCTTCTTCAGTCATCGGCGGCATAGGTGCCGGGTAAAGTATCTCAACTTTTGTATCCATAATTGCGATTATAGCACAATCGCGCTTCCTGTTTCCTTGACTTCATCGGGTGCGTCCGCTATACTACTGCCAAAGTTTCAGCAACGGGGGCAGCATGGATCAAACGAGTTCGGATCAAAAGAATTATGTGGTGGGTGTGGACCTAGGCGGGACCAATGTCCGGGCGGCGGTGCTGGACCGGGCGACAGAAGAAATTGTAGCACGCGGTGCAAACATCCCGTCTATGGCAATGGATGGCATCGCGCAGACGGCAGGGCAGATCGTGGAAGCCGTGCAGGAAGCTCTCAGCGCTGCCGGCCTCCGCCGCGAACAAGTGCTGGGCGTCGGCATTGCCGTGCCGGGCCACGTCCGGGCGTCTGAAGGGCTTGTCCTTTGGGCGCCGAACTTCAAGGACCAGTGGAAAGGCGTTCCCATCGCCCACCTCGTCGAGACGCTGCTGGGCGTGCCGGTGCGGATCGGGAACGACGCCAATCTTGCGGCGCTGGGTGAGTTCCGCTTCGGCGCGGGCCGGGACGTGCGCCACATGATCATGGTGACGCTCGGCACAGGGGTCGGCGGCGGCATTATTGTCGATGGCAAGCTGCTCGACGGGGCGGACGGCGGGGCGGGCGAGATCGGCCATATGATTATCAACCCCGGCGGGCGCGGCGGCAACTCGTCTTTTGGGTCGGTGGAAGGCGAAGCCCAGCGCGACGCTATCATTGAGCGGGCCGCCCGCAAAATCCAGGAAGGCCGCCCGACGACTTTAGGCGCTAGGGTGGACTATGACCGTTTTGCCCTCACTCCGGCCATTATTGCCGAAGAAGCGCAAAATGGTGACGCCGTGGCGCTGGAAGTCTACGAAGAAACCGGCTATTACTTGGGCATCTGCGTCGCCAATTTGATTAACTTGTTCAATACCCAGATGATCGTCGTCGGCGGCGGCATCGCCCAGGCCGGCGAGATTATTTTGGACCCCATCCAGCGCACCGCCACTGCCTGCGCGATCCGCTCCATGTCCCGCATTTGCCAGATTGTCCCTGCCGAGCTTGGCGACAACGCCGGCGTTCTCGGCGGCGCAGCGATGGTCTTGCAGGAAGTCGGCGGCGAAGTTTAGCCTTGCCTTGCGCTGGGGCATGATTGGGTCAGCACGACTTAGGAGGCGCACCAATGGACGACGAGACAACCGAAACCCACGACATCCCCGGCGGCACGGAAACCACCAGTACCAGCCATAGCGACAGCGGCGACGACAAAATGGAAATCAGCGAAAACGTCACCGAAGATACCGTCAAGGGCGAAGAAGCCAACGAGATATAAACAAAGCAGCCCCGGTCACTTGACCGGGGCTGTTTTGCGAGGCTACTTTAACGACGGATCAAGCCACACAGTTTCTGATCCAGAAAAGTTTGTTTGCGCCTTATAAATTGTTTTCCAGTTGCTCAATTCGCGTTCTTGAACAAGTACAAGCTCCGGTACACGCTGGACATGCGCCATCCAGTACCAAAAGTCGTAGTCGGTGTCTGAAGGCGATACCACCATCCATCCTGTCCAATGCGTCTCGTCATCTTCATAGCCGGTTGCCTTAATTGTGAGCAGTCCATCGTTGTGAAGAATATGCTGTTTTAAGTTGAAAATCCGGTCTCCGCCGCCCAGCCTGCTCTTACGATACATATTGTCTGTCATTCTGCTGTTTCTCTGGTGGAGCGCCACCCCTTGCAGATAGCTTCGTCTTCCGACGCATTGAAGCCTGCGAGATGTGCATCGCCAAGCATAAACCCCACATCATCTATTTCACCTGCGGCGAGCTTTCCTAACATAGCCCCTAAACAAAGGCAAGAAAACAGCCGGATTGCTTCGGCATCTTCCTCGAACCATTCTAATTCAGCTAAGTCACCGTCAAGCCGGCTTCGGATCGCTTGATACTGCTCATATTGCCAATCTTCAACCGGGCGGTAGCGGCTGAAGCCGACAATGCTGAGTTTGATTGGATAAACATCTTCCAAATTTTCTGATTGAAGCGCCTTAGCTTCTTGCAGACACAGTGGAAATTCATCCAGCAAACTCTCAAACAGGCTAAATGTATCCCAACTTATCACAAGTTTACGCCGTTGATTTTGAGGTGGAACTTGCAGCCTAAAAAGGCGGCGGCGCGGCGGCAGAGGACCATTCGGAGGACGAATATCTCGAAGTATTCGGTGACGCTGGCATGGGTGGTGTCAATTTCCAGCTCCAGCGTGATTGTTTTAGATTCGGCGTTGACGTGCAGGTAGGACTTCTGGACGGCGGAATTGACGCGGTCGTGGATGTCCCACTTGACCGGGTCTTTTTCCTGAACGCGCGAGAAATGGACATCGGATTTGTCGGCAATGATGACGGCGGCGGACACGGGGGAAATCGGCAGGCCGTTCGGTTCCTCGTGGTTGCCGACCGCGCCGATGACTGTGGCGATCTCGCCGGGGGCCATCTTCATGTCGGTCAAAATGGTGTAAGCCATCAGCGCCCCGGCTTCAACATGGCCGATGCGGTTGATGACGCAGCCCATGTCGTGCAGGTAGCCCGCCACTGCCGCAAGCTCCCCTTCCCGCTCCGAGTGTCCAAGATGGGTCAAGATGGTGCGGGCGATGGTGGACACAATGCCGGCGTGGCGGTGTCCATGCTCCGTGTAGCCGATGGCCTGCATCTGCTCGTTGGCGCGGGTGATATAGATGCGGACGCGGGCGTCGTGGCGGACTTCTTTCAGCGTCATAAGCCCAGCAGTTGTCGGTTTTTCAGTTGTTGGCTGTTCAGCAGTGTCTAGTGTCATAGTCGTTTGAGTGTGATGGGCGTCAGCGCCCGAGAAGCTGTCAAAGAAGTGATTCTAACTGAGCCGCCGGTGTCGGCTGCCCAGTTGATGCCGACCGTTGCCGTGCCGTCCCGGTCGGTCTGCACAACGGCCTGGTCAGTTGTGCCGAGCGCGGCTTCCACTCCCACCGGCGCAAATGCCAATGGCTTGCCGTTCTGGTCGGTGATCCGAACAACAAGCTGGCTGCGATTATGCAGGCCGTGTGGGTCCGGCATCAGGCGGCAGGAAAGCGCGTACACGGAAACCGGCGCGGCCTTGCCGATGACTGTAATGGGAGTCGTCAGCAAATGGCCTTTGTAAAGCGCGGACACCGTGCCTTTGCCGGGCGTCGTGGTGATAAGATACCCTTTTTGGTTGACAAAGCCAAGCCTGCCCGTGGCCGGTCCTTGCCAGAGAATGCCGGGCGCACTGCCGGGAAGTGTGCGCGAGCCGTCTTGAAGCCGGAGCGGCACGGCAGCGCCCACGCGGATCGGCGTTGGCGGCAGAACGATCCTTGCCGCCATTGGGGTGTCTTCCTGGCCGGCTTCGGCGTCGGCAGCTTCGGACGGCAGCGCCGGGGCGTCCGCCTGGAACGCCCGGTCGCTGTACACCAGCAGCATGTCGGCAACAGGCCGCTCGTCACCGTCGCCGCCGGGATTGTCGACGGTCAGGCCGTCCGCCGCCATTGTCGTTGAGCCGCCGCCGTCTAAGTTGATCGCGTTCCACGCCCCGTAGCGCTTGAGTATCAATGCCATACCGGCAAGCGACACGCCTTTAGAAAACGCCTGCCGTCCATCCACCGTGACCAGCAGCAGATGGCGGCCGTCGCGCGTCGTGCCGACCGCCGTGCGCGGGTTCAGGCTTTCGGCAAAGCCTGCATCAAAGCCTTCCGCCGCCCAGTCTACGGTGACCTGCCCGTCCGTCAAAAGACGTGGCCCGCCGCCGACCGCTGACGGCACCATCGCCCATAAATACGCGGATCGGTCTAAGCCCGCGCCGGAGCGCGACGGCAAATCACCCCCGGTACGCGGCAGCGACGCAATCCGCAAAGCCGCCTGTGTCTGCCCCACCGGCGCGACGGCCAGCACAAAGCTAACCGGGTCGCCCGGATGCAGGTGCCGGGCCAAAAAGTCCGCGCCCGCCCCCGGCCCGCCGGAGATCACGAGGCCGCCTGCAGGGATCGTTTCTGTGTTCCCGCGCACAACTTCTACCCGGTCCACATGCCCGGTCACGAGTTTGTTGGCGCGAACCGGCAGGTTGACGCCCATAATCACCGCTTCCACGCCGCCGGGCTTGTTGGAAGTGGTCTGCCCGTAAATTGGGCTGTAAACAACGATCTCGCCCGGCGCGGTTGAACGGTCAATGCCTGACACAAATGCCCTCGCTCCGTCCGACGCCTGCAAGTCGCCGAGAAAGCCGAGCTTGTCAAACAAGACCCGGTTATCCGGCGTCACGCCCAGCGTCATGCGCGGCCCACTGCCGTGAATGCCGGGGAACGGCTCCGAAAACAGCTCCCCGTCCCGAATGCCGACCCCTAATGGATCACCGGTATAGGGAAAATAATCAGCATTGATCGCCGCGACCGCGCCCCAGCGCCGGGCCAGCCGCGTGACATCTTCGCGCCCCTGCGTCGCATCCGGCGCGTTGACTTTGTCCTGCCCGATGCCGACGCCAATCCGCACTCCCGGCGCATCCAAATCCACCGAGACGACGTTGACAATCAGCGGCGTCTTCTGGTCAATTTCCTGCGTCAGCGTCACCCCCGGCGCAAGGCGTTTCACGGTTGTATCGGCCTGAACCACACACGCCAGCCACAGCAGAGCAAAAATTACAGGGAAAGTTCGTTTCAGCAAAAATCGAATCCGCCTATTCTAAAACAACGGCTCATTGGGATCAGGCGGGGGCAGGCCGCGTTCTTTACGGAGCAGGTAGGTTTCCAGTCGCAGGATCAAGTTTTCCCGGTCACGCGCCGCCATGTCCCGGTCATACTTCCGCTCCCACTGCACTTCCTGAATAATCTTCGTCAACGCTTGAATTTCGTCGCGTAAATCATTGAGGTCACGGCGCACGTCTTTGACATCCTGACGTAAATCTTTTGCGTCTTTTTCATTTTGTTCCGTTTTGCGGGCAAGGCCGATATATTGCTTACCGAGGTCGAAAAGTTGTTTCCACACAATTAAATTTTCGCCCCCATGCTGGCAAGCAAGGAGCGGGTTTCAGCTTTGAGCCTTCCTGTTTCTTCTGCCAAAACCTTTGTCTCCAATTTTAGCCGCTCGATTTCGCTTCGCTCTTGATGCATTCGACTGTTGATGTTCTCGGCTTCCTGCATCAGCAAATCAAACTGTGCCTCATACTCTGCTGTTGTCTGCGGCGCAGCCAGCGCCGATAAAGTTTTTGCCATTTTTATTTCCTTTTGACCAAAGACAATTAATAGTTATTTAATATGTGACGCTAAAAATGGATAAATTGGAATTGATAAGGCTATGACTAAAGACAGAGCCAACATCCAATAGGCTGTTCTCAAACTCTTCTTTTGCTGCAAGGCATCTTTCATGGCAGCACGGAAAATCAAGGCCATACAACAAGAGGAGAAAACGACGATGACTATTTCGTAGCCAATCCCAAAAAGAGCCATATGTTTGGTATGCGGAGGCATTATAAACTTCCTTTGGTCATATAAATGCACGCGGCTATGAGAATTATGCGGCCTATTATACCGTCACACTTCACGCTTCCGGCAGCAGGTCCTCGGCGGCGTTGGTATCGGCCCAAATCAGCTTGGCGTCTACTAAACCGGGTGCGGCGGTGAGGCGCAGGGACCCGACGCCGGACAGCTCGCTGCTGGTGCCGTCGGAGCGCAGGCCGAGGCCGAGCCAGAGGCCGTCAAACGAGCCGTCCTGCTCGCAGGTGACGACAATGCGGCGGCCACGCGCAATCAGCTCAACCGTGCCGGGAAACAGCGAAACGCCGTGCGTCTGGCGCGTTCCCGTCAGCCCGCTGCTGTATTGGGAGAGGATGGCGGTAACGGACCCGTTCTGGCCGCTGGCGTCCGGGGCAATAATCTCGACGCTGAGACTTTCGACGTCGCCGGTCGGCACGGGCTGGCCGTTGAGGAAAACGAACAGGTCAGCAGAGGAAGGGCCGCTGACAATGATCTGGGTCAAACGGCTCCCTATTCGGGCAACTTCAGCGGCGGCAGGCAAATTGGACGCGGCAGCGGGTGTGCCGTTGGATGAGCCGAACATGGGCGGGGTTCTCCTAATTCGCCGAGTCACGCGACAATCGTGTAGGTGGTCACTTCGTCGGTGGAAATCCAGTGCGGCTTGTAAACCGACACAAAGGCTTTCACGCTGTCGTCCTGGGCGTTGACATCCACATACACGTCTACGATGCGGTTTGTGACTTCCTGCCCATTGTACCAGACACGCGTCGCCTCAGGATCTACCATTGGGTGATAGTTTTCCAGCACGATCTCGTGGCCGGGGAACGTCAAAGTCAGCTTGCCGGGCAGGATGTCTACGGGAGCCTCGGGATTGTCCTGCGGACGTACATAAGCCGTCAGGTCCGTGCCGTCATAGATGCCGCCTTTCATGGGATTGTCGTACTCGTCGCGCCCGGCGCGGACTTCCACAAAAAGCTGCGCGGCCAGGACTTCCACGCCGTTGTTGTACAGCGTCGTGGACGCCCAATCCCCGCCGGTCTGAAATGTCATGTCGTTCATAAAGTTGTCTCCATAAAGATTGACGCTGCCGGGGTTGTAGAAAACCCCGGCAAAGAAGCGTCCTTCGGACGAAGAAAAGGACAGAAACTGGGTACTCTCCTTGTCCGAAGGACATTTCCTGCCGGGGTTTTCTACAACCCCGGCTTGATCCAATGCTGGCAATTAGGGCCGTCGTCCGCCAAAACCGCTGCCCCCAAACGAAGAGCGGCCTCCGCCAAAACCGCCGCCAAAGGACCGGCCTCCGCCGAATGAGCCGCCGCCAAAAGAACCCCCACCCCCAAAAGACGGACGCGGAGCGCTTGCACCCCCAAAGCTGCCGCCACCGAAAGACGGGCGGCTGCCGAAGCCACCAGAGGAAACAGGCGGAGCCGGAGGCGCGGACACCGGGAACGAACGCCGGCCAGCACCGAACGAGCCGCCGAACCCAGCAGGGCCGCGTCCAAACGAACCGCCTCCCCCGCCGCTGCCGAAAGCGGGACGCGGCGTGCTGCCGAACGTAGAACCAGCGCTGCCGAAGAAGCGGCGGCCAAAGCCGCCGGAGTTGAACGAGGTGCGGGCGGCCTGGTTATACACCGTGCGGTTAACGACCCGCATCGGTGCATAGCCGTAAGGGTGGCCGGCGTAGTAGCTGTGGTACGAGTTCCAGCCGTAATACGGCGAGCCGCCGATCAGAAAATGCAGGCCGACCATTGGGCCGACAATGCTGTAAGGACTGTACCCGTAGTACCCGCCGTAATAGGCCATGCCGGGATACCAGCCCATGCCGGAGAACGCCGACCAGCTTGGCGCGATGCCGACATACACCGGCTGCGTGTAAGCGTAGTTCTGCGGAAACGGATACCAATTGGAGTTCGGCTGGGCGGCGTTTTGCAGGCCCGCGCCCGGCGGCACATAGAGGGTCGGGAACTGGCCGGAATTGACAAAGTACATGCCGCCGGTCCGGGACTGGCCGAACTTCATGACATACATGTTTTGGTTGGCAAACGGGACGACGATGGTTCCCTGCGGCGAATAAAGCTGATAGCCGCCCTGGTCAAACACCGCCCGCGTGATTTGGACCTGCTGACCCACCGGCACTTCAGTCCAGTTGTACGCGCCGTTTTGTCCTGTGCCAGCGGCGTATTGGTCGCTGGGGTCCTGGCCCACGGGCTGCGAGATCGTCACCGGCGTTGTTGGGGGAGCCATTATGACCGGAGGCTGTTGATGAGAGCAGCCTGAAAGCAAAAGCGCAGCAGCGGCGGAACAAAAAAATAAAGGGCGTGTCACAAAGGTTTCCTCACAAAAAGAAGCGTCAACAAGTCATAAGACACGCATTGGCGAAAAAAGTTGCGGGAAATCTTCAGCGGGAAGCCAATCGCGCCAAAAATGGGTATAACAAGAGTGCAAGCACCCGATCCCAGATCTAGTCAGGAAAACAAATGCAGTCATCCCAGAATGCTGTCATTCCCAACGAGCAGAAATTATTCAACGAACACAAAGAACTTGAGCCGCTGGAAGGCGAAGTTTGCCCGCAGTTTATCCGCTGCGGCAAGCCAGGCTGCCGCTGTCAATACGACAAGCCGCACGGCCCTTACCATTACCGAATTTGGCGCGAAGGAACTCGTGTCCGTAAAGTCTATGTCAAGGCAACCGAAGTCGAAGCGGTTCGCGCCGCCTGCGTTCTGCACCGTGCTTTGTCCCGCAGCTTGCAGGAAGTCCGGCAGGAAAAAGTTCAGTTGACCCAGAGCATGAACAAAGAATGGCGGCGCACCCAGAGGCTGGTCGCCCCGCAGTAGAGCCGGCCTAAAACAAGATTCGTTATAGACACAAGCCCCGCCGTGAAAATGGCGGGGCTTTCTTGTGCCTAACTCGTTTCAATAATCTCGACGTTGGCGCGGGGGACGGTGACAATGGAGCCGTCGGCAAGCTTTGCTTCCAGCACCCGCACGGACGCCCCGGAGCCGATCACAGTGAGCTGCGGCGGCAGGCCGGACACGGACGCCAGCTTGCCGAAGTAAGGTTCTCGGATAATGCGAATCGGCGTCCCGACCGACAAATTGCCTTCATCATCGTCCGCGTTTTTAGCGGCGCTTGTTTGTGAACCGAGCGGCACAATAACTTCCGGGCGGATGACGCCTGCGCGGATTTGTGTCGCGCCGTTGATGGACGCCGATTTGCCGGACAGGGAGCGCAGCAGCTCAAAAGTCCGCCGGGCCATTGCAATGGTGCCGAAGCCTTCGGTGATGACCAGCGTGAGTGTGATGTTCTCGTGGCCGGTAATCGCCACGCCAATATCGTAGCCTAAAAAGTCAATCAGGTCTTTGTCGATGATGCCGCCGACGACAATCCCCGTGACACCGACTTCTGAGGCTTTTCGCAGGGCCGCGCCGGAAATGTTCGCGCCCCCGACAATGATCTTGCCTGCCAGCGCGGGCGTGATTTCGGCTTCGGTCAAGTCGCTTTCGGGCGACTCCGAGACCATCTGGATTTCCCCCACCCGCTCGCCGCCGATCCCGAAAATGCCTTGAATCAGCGCTCCTTCGGTTTGGACAATCACTCCCTCGCCGGGCGTTGTCTCGGCCACCGTGCCGGACAGATACGCCGTGAGGTTGATCGGCAGCGGCGCCTGCCGGACGCCGACATTGCCGGACACGCCGCTGATGGTCTCCACAATGCCTGAAACCGGCGACTTGGCTTCGGACTTGAACATGCCGAAGAACGCTTTGGTCGCCCCGATGACTTGTCCCTTTTCGACGGCGTCGCCTTCTCTTACCAGGAGCGTGGCCGGCATCTCGTCGGCATCAATGCCAAGCTGCGCGGCGACTTTGACCGACTGCATCAAGCCCGGCAGCGAGGCGCGGGCAACAATCGTGTCGGGCGAAACGGCCTGCCCGGTTTCGACTAAGACTTCGCCTTTAAGCGGCAGGCGGCGCGTGCGCTGGATAACGGTGTGGGGGCTGACTTTCAGCCCCGGCGTGTAAGCGGTTCCCAAATATGCTCCTTGTGCGAGGTGATGCGGGCTACGTATTGATAAAGACGTGAACCCAGGATTAAAATCCTGGGCTGAGTAGCCTTCGGCTGGCTGTCTCTTGGACAGAAGAGCAGAGGGCAGGAAATAATTCTTATCTTTTTGTCCGCAGGACAATCAGCCGAAGGCTATTCAGCCATGCAATTTATTGCGTGGCTTCTGCTCCCGGCGGCAGGCGGAACTTTTCGATCACGGCATGGGCCGTACCGACATCCTGCCAGCCGAGAACCGTGGTTTCCTTGTCTTCCAGATCTTTGTAGATGTCAAAAAAGTGAACAATTTCTTTCAGAATATGCGCGGGCAAGTCCGACAAATGCTCGATGCCCTCAAAGCGCGGGTCGGCGGCGGCGACCGATAGAATTTTCTCGTCCGGCCCTTTTTCGTCGCGCATCATTAGAACGCCGAGAGGCCGGGCGGCAATCAGGCAGCCGGGAAACGTCGGCTGGGTCGTGATGACCAGAATGTCCAGCGGGTCGCCGTCTTCCGCCAGGGTGTCGCAAATCCAGCCGTAGTCAAACGGGTAAAACAGCGGCGAATACAGCGTCCGGTCCAGCTTGAAGACGCCCAGCTCATGGTCAAATTCATACTTGTTGGACGACCCTTGCGGGATCTCCACAATCATGTTGACGATGGTCGGCGCTTGGTCGCCGAGCGGCAGCTCCAGGTAAGACATGGCGGGCTATTCACCCTCGATGACGCAATTTCCTTCTTCGGAATGTAGACGGCGGGGATGATGGCAGGCAGTCTATCAACAGCCTTTCTTATCCTACAATTACTTTTAATATATGTGAATGACGTCACCAAAATCAGTTTCGCAGCTAATTGAGCAGGGTAAATTGTCCTTGCGCTAGATCGTACTCAGCAGCGCACACTCAAAAACTTCCACACAACAGTTTCCGCAGAGCTGGAAGATGCTTCCAATGGCCCTGCGGGTTGATCAAATAATCGCGAGGTCGAAGAACTATGATGCATCTCCATTTTGGGACAGGCCGGCTGGGCCTCGGCTTGGTAGCCCCGTTTTTCCAAAGCCCGGGTTCAGAGCTTTACTTGCTGAACCGGGCGGCGGCAGGAAGCAGCGCCACCGGCAGCACACGGCTGGGCACAGAGCGGCGCAATGCGCTTTTGGAAAAGAACCCGCGAAAGCAGTATGTCATTCAGGCACCCGGCGAAACAACCGCAATTCGGGAAACGATTCACTACGATGCTTTTCATCTCTATAGCTTGGATACTATTCACGACGTGGTTCAAGAAATCCTCGCTACTTCGGACGCGAAGAAAGAAGGCGTTGTCGTGACGGGTTCAATCTTGACCGCAGAAAATTATGTTCCCGTAGTGGAAGCACTCAACGTCATCTGTGTATTGAAAGAGTCCGGGGAACCGGTCGGAGACGTTTATTTGGTGGCCTGTGAAAACACGCTTGGAGCGCGGGAAGTCCTTGAACACGAGGCGGTTTCGCCCCATGCTTCTCCTCAAACCCGGCAGCACGTCAAGTGCGTCGCGGCGCTTGTGGACCGGATGTGCGTCGGGCTGGAAGAATACCCCGGCGGGGAGCCTCCGGTGACAGAAGCGACGGTCGCGGTCCAGGCGGAAGAATACGGCGTGCTGAAGCTGGAATTGTCGCCGGAAACGGAGGGCTTGCTGCGGCTGCTTCACGGCAGCCGGGTCGAGTTCAGCAGGCATTTGGACATCGAAAAGGAAATCAAAGGGTGGCTGCTGAACGGTTCGCACTGGCTGATCGCGTTGACCGCCTTTCACCAAACGGGCGGCAATGCGGACTTGAAGCTGAACGAGTGGATCAGCGAAAGCGACGACCATCATGTCCTAGCGGCTGAGATACTCATGGAAATGCGCGACGGCGTAGAAATCCTGCTGCGGTCGGAGCCGCAATACCAGGGGTTTGTGGAAGATATCGACGTCACCCATTATTTGGACGATGCAACGGGGGCGATCTTGAACCGCTTCCGCTGCAACGAAGACACAATGACCCGCGTGCTGGCCCGGTTCCGAACGCCCACGCCGGAAGCGGCCACATCGATCCAGAGCTTCACCGGCCGCCTTCTGGGCCGGGTGGAACCGCCGATGGCGGCTTACGAGCGCGAACGCGGGATCCCGCCGATGGCGTCCACCCGGAGCCTTTTCAACTTGTTCCGGCTCCAGGCTGCGGGTACCTATGTAGATACGGAGCAAGCTTCTTAGAAGAGTCCCGTATAAGTAAAGTAAAACAAATGTAATTGGGAGTTTGTGCGTATGACCGATGATGTGGTAATTTTTGATTGTGACGGCGTCCTGATTGACAGTGAGATTCTCATCTGCCGGCTGGCCGCAGAAGAAATGACGCGGTTTGGGTACGAAATCACGACAAGCGAAGTGATCCGGCGCTTCGCGGGACGCCCGGAAGGAGAAATGAAAGAAGAAATCCTGCGGGACTGGGGGCGTCCCGTCCCGGAAGATTACAGCGAAACGATCAACGCCCTGACTGTGGCAGCCTACGCCAGTGAGCTGAAGATCACGCCGGGGATGAAGGACGCGCTGGATGAAATTACCCTGCCGGTCTGCGTCGCGTCCTCCTCCTACCCTTCCAAGCTGAAGCTTGGGCTGGAAACTGTCGGGCTATACGAGCGGTTCGCCCCAAACATCATCAGCGGGACGCTGGTGGCGCGGGGCAAGCCGGAGCCGGACGTGTTCCTGTTCGCCGCTGGGTGGATGAAGACCAGCCCGATGAAGTGCCTGGTCGTCGAGGACAGCGTTGCGGGGGTGTGCTCGGCGGTTCGGGCAGGGATGCGGGTGTTCGGTTTCACGGGCGGCTCACACTGCGGCCCCGAACACGGCGAACGGCTGCGCGAAGCCGGGGCATCGGTCATCTTCCGCGACATGCGGGAACTGCCGGAGCTTTTGCACGGCCCCGCTTGAAGTTTTTCACGGCCTCAGCCACCAGTCGGCGTTGGCGCTAGCGGCACGGACTATTTCGGCGTTGAGGCGGTCGTTGGCGGCAATTCGCGCTTCCGCCGCTTCGGGCGACAGTCCCCAGACCGCCTGATGACGCCGGGACAGGCGAGCCAATGCAAGATCAAGCGGCGTGTCCAGATACCACCGCTCATCAAACGCCTCATGGACGGCTTGCCAGCCGTCATCGCGGCACAGCAGGTACAGCCCTTCGACCAGCACCAGCCGCGCGGCGGGCACAACAAGTTCCGCGCCTTCGACCGGATCGCCGATCTTGTGCTCAAACCCCGGCCAGGGAACTGCGGCGCGGCCCGCTGCGGCGCGGACATCATGGAGCCGCCGCGCCAGCGCGTCCGGGTCAAACGTCCAGGGAGCGCCGCGCCGTACTAGCGCAGCGTCCGGGTCGGGCAGATGCCGCAGTTCGGCCCGCGAGAGGTGGAAGCCGTCCATTCCGAGGGCCACTATCGCGCCCGGCCCGGCCTGCGCGTTGACGGCGACTGCCAGGCGGGCGGCCAGCGTGCTTTTGCCCGCGCCCGGCAAGCCCGCCAGGGCGATCATTCGGCGCGGGCCACCGGCTCTAAGCAGCGACAACAGCCTTTGCACGGGCTGTTCCAAAACGGGCGGCGTATTCTGGGGTAACATGTTCAGGCTGGTCCTCCGGCCTTCTTATACCCAGCTGCCATTGCCGCAATGATAGGATGAATTCGCATGGTAAAATTGACCGAAGCCGCTTTGAGTGGACTGGCTCCCGGAGTGGCTGTGCCGACCTACACGCGCGGCGGGCTGGGCCAGGGGATTGTTCACATCGGCGTCGGCGGCTTCCACCGCGCCCACCAGGCCCTTTATTTGGATGATTTGCTGAATCAAGGCGCACGCGATTGGAGCATCTGCGGGGTCGGCCTGCTGCCCCACGACCGCCGGATGCGCGACGCTCTGGTCCCCCAGGACTGCCTGTACACGGTGGTTGAGCGCAGCGCGGCGGGCAATCAGGCCCGCGTCGTCGGCGCTATGATGCGGTTCCTGCTGGCCCCGGACAACCCGCAGGCCGTGCTGGACGCGCTGGCCGCGCCCGAAACGCGCGTGGTTACCCTAACCATCACCGAAGGCGGCTACAACTACAATCAGGCTACGGGCGAGTTCAACGCCCGCCATGCGGACATCCTGCGTGATCTGGCCCACCAGCACGAGCCGGTCACGGTGTTCGGTTATCTCGCCGAAGCGATGGACCGCCGCCGCCGCTCCGGCGGAGCGCCGTTTACGGTGCTGTCCTGCGACAACCTTTCCCATAACGGGGACACAGCCCGGCTGGCCGTTTTGTCCTTTGCCGCTCTGCGCGACCCAGATTTGGTCCCGTGGATCGAGGCGAACGTCTCGTTTCCGAACTCGATGGTGGATAGAATTACGCCCCAAACCACCGACGCCGACCGTGCGTTGGTGCGGGAGGAGTTCGGGATTGAGGATGCCTGGCCAGTGGTCTGCGAGCCGTTCCGGCAGTGGATCATTGAAGACAACTTTTGCAATGGGCGGCCCGCCCTGGAAGACGTCGGGGTTCAATTCACGTCGGACGTTCACCCTTACGAGATGATGAAAATTTTTCTGCTCAATGCAAGTCATTCGGTGATGGGCTACTTAGGAGCGCTGGCCGGCTACGAATACATCGCCGACATCATGGCGGACCCGCTGTTCCGGGACTACATCGCAGATCTGATGGACCAAGAAGTGACCCCGCTGCTGGCTCCTGTCCCCGGCATCAACCTTTCAGTTTACAAAAAGACGCTCCTTGAGCGCTTTGCCAATCCCACAATCCGGGATCAAACGTCGCGCATCTGTCTGGACGGCTCGGCGAAAGTGCCACGG
Organism: uncultured Armatimonadales bacterium; assembly: GCA_964246575.1. Lineage (GTDB taxonomy): Bacteria > Armatimonadota > Armatimonadia > Armatimonadales > Capsulimonadaceae > JANXMY01. The sequence continues at coordinate 6,088 of CAXTRL010000014.1, read as the reverse complement.
TTCGTGCTGCCGTCGCTTCGGGAGCAGGTGGCACATGGCGGCCCGACGAGACTGCTGACTCTGGCCGTGGCCGGCTGGTTCCGTTACCTGCGCGGGACCGACGACCAGGGCCGGGCGATCACGGTTGAGGACCCGCTGGCGGCGACGCTTCAAGAGCGGGCCAGGAGCGGCGGCAGCGACCCCTGTCCCCTGCTCAATCTCCATGACATGTTCGGCAGCCTCGGCCAGTCGGATAGCCTCGTGGACGGCATAACCGAAGCGCTGACGCGGCTGGAACGGGACGGCGTCCGCAAGACGCTGGCGTACACGCTTCACGCGGCGTGATACCATGCGGTATGATGCGGCGCAGACGGAGATCTATTCGAGCGTGCGTTTTACCGACGCGCGTGCGCCCTCAGCGGAAAGCTGCGCCAGGGAAGCCATGAGGTCGCGGATGAACGGCTCGGACTGGGCGAGGCTGCCGAAAAGATCGGTCAGCGCCAGCAGTGGGCGCGGGTCGGAGCCGCTTTGCCTCGCCAGCGCTGTCAGATCAGCGGCGCGGGGATCGTCAATAAAATATGCCTGGCCCTGTTCATCTAAGCCAGTCAAGTAGCGCAGCCAGCCGGCAAGGGCGAGCGTCATTAGTTTGTGAGGGCGACCGGCGCGGAGCGCTCTTTGCAGAGACGGCAGCAGGTACTGCGGGAACTTGCCAGAGCCGTTCAAACAGAGGCGCGTGATTTGGTCTTTGATTGCGGGGTTATCAAACCGATGGATAAGCGTTGCTTTGTAGTCGTCTAAATCAATGCCCGGCACGGGCGGCAGCAGCGGCGAAACTTCGTCGTCCATCATGCGCTGGACCAGTACGCGAAACTGCGGATCGGCCATGAGTTCCGGCACGGTCGTGAAGCCGGCCAGAAAGCCTAGATAGGCCATTACGAAATGGCTGCCGTTCAGCAGCGACAGCTTCATGGCCTCATACGGCGCGACATCGGCCACAAACTGCGCTCCGGCCTGCTCCCATGCCGGGCGGCCGTTGCAGAATTCGTCTTCAATGATCCACTGCCGGAACGGCTCGCAGACCACCGGCCAGGCATCCTCAATGCCGAACTCCTCCCGCACCAACGCCCGGTCGGCGTCGGTCGTCTGCGGCGTGATCCGGTCCACCATCGAATTCGGGAACGTGGCGTTCTGGGCGATCCAGTGGGCCAGATCAGTGTCCGGCGTGGACGCCAGCAGGGCGCGTTTAGTGGCGTCGCCGTTGTCCGGCAGGTTATCGCAGGACAGCACGGTGAACGGCATGAGGCCGCTGTCCCGGCGGACGCGCAGAGCGTCCGCCAAGTAGCCGAAGACGTTCTTTAGGTCACTGGGCTGCGGTGCGTACCCGCCTTCGGTGATCGTCAGCGACACGATGCGCGTTTCCGGCGCGGCCAGCACGGCTTGGAATGCCGCTTCTTCATCGGGCGCGAATATATAGCGCACGAGGGAGCCGATCACTCTGGCTGTATCGCCTTCGGCGTCGCGCGTGACCAGCGTATACAGGCAGTTTTGCGGCAGCAGAGCGTCCCGCATGGGCCGGTCTTCGGGCCGCAGGCCGACCCCGCAGATGCCCCATTCTCTTGCCCCGCCCCCGGCCAGCAGATCATCCATATATACCGCTTCATGCGCTCGGTGAAAGCCGCCGACTCCGATATGAACAATGCCTGCCGTCATGCCTTCGCGGTCATAGCCCGGCACGGCGACTGTATTCGGCAGGGAGTGGATGGTTTTGCTGCTGAGAATCGTTGTCATGCCTTTGTTATACCCAAGAGTGCCTGTCTGTTTCCACAGTGAAAAGGGTACACTGTCATTCTATGCGCCCACTTATTAGCGAAGTTCGATTCAACCGACTGCTGACCCGCGCCGCCCTTCTTCCGCTGCTGCTGATGGCCCTGCTGTCCGGGCTGCTGATTTGGCAGATTGTCACGCTGCTCCATGCGTTTGAATGGGTTGGGCGCACGGACCGGGTTGTTTCCCAGGCGAATGCCACGCAAAAACTGCTGCTGGACCTGGAAACAGGAAAGCGCGGCTACCTTCTTTCCGGCAACCTGAGCTTTTTACAGCCCTACCAGCAGGCCCATAGCCAAGTGACAGGCGCTTTAAACACGCTTTCAACGGAACTCGCCGGAGATGCCGCGCAGCAGCAGCGGGTCAGCGCCGTTCGCGCTCTTTATCCGCGCTGGGATACGGATGCACGGTTTCAGATTGAACGCATTGGCCCGAAGCATCCGCCGGAACAGTTAGATGATTTCGTTGGCAAAGCGCTGATGGATCAAATGCGGGCGCAGTTTATCGGTCTAATCAGCACCGAGGAGCAGCTTCGCGCGGATCGGGTGCGTGATGTTCGCCGGACGGTTTACGGCGTCATCGCTTCGGCGCTGGGGGCCGCGCTGATCGGCGGCATCCTGCTTGCGCTTTTGTCTCGCCGCCAGCTTTTAGGGCTTTCCGCCGAGTTTGCCGAAGCGACAGCAACGACGCGGCGTCAGGCGCAGGCAATTCAGGAAAGTGAGGACCGGCTTCGCCTCACTATAGACACGGCGCTGGACGCGGTCATTAATGCCGACTCGCGCGGCATCATTACTGGGTGGAACACGCAGGCGGAACGCATTTTCGGGCGCAGCCGCGAGGACGCCATCGGCCAAGCGCTGGACGAGACGATCATTCCCAAAGCGTACCGGGACAAGCATCGGCTTGGGCTGGCGCACTTTCTTCAGACAGGAGAAGGCCCGGTGCTGAACCAGCGCATCGAGATTGCGGCCCTGCGGTGGGACGGCACCGAGTTCCCGATTGAGCTGGCGATTGTTCCGGTGCATTCACATGATGGAGTGTCGTTTAGCGCCTTTGTACGAGACATCACGGAAAGCAAGCAGGCAGAAGAAGAGCGCCTGCGCCTTTCTTCCTACAACCAGCTTTTGCTCGACTCAACCGGGGAAGGGATTTATGGCATTGACACGCAGGGCGACTGCACGTTCCTGAACCGGGCGGCGGCGCGGATACTGGGCCTTAGTTCCGAGGAAGCCCTGGGAAAGAACATGCACCGGCTGGCACACCACAGTCACCCGGATGGCAGCCAGTATTCTACTGAAGACTGCCCAATCTACCGCGCCACTCAAGCGGAACAAAGCTGCCGCGTCGAAGACGACGTGTTTTGGCACGCAAACGGCACGTCTTTCCCTGTAGAATATACATCGGCTCCAATCATCAGCGATGGCCGTCTGCAAGGCGCCGTCATCACGTTCGCCGACATCACCCAGCGCAAGCAGGCGGAAAAAGAGCTTCGAGACGCCCGCGACGCCGCCGAAGCGTCGAGCCGGACAAAGTCTCAGTTTCTTGCCAACATGAGCCATGAGCTGCGGACGCCCATGAACGCCATTCTCGGCTACTCGGAAATGCTGCAAGAGGAGGCCGAAGAAGAGGGCCTCGACAGCTTCACACCGGATCTGCAAAAAATCCAAAATGCCGGCAAGCATTTATTGGCGCTGATTAACGACATTTTAGACTTGTCCAAAATTGAAGCCGGCAAAATGGAGCTGTACTTGGAAGACTTCAATGTGTTTGAAGTCGTTTCCGATGTTGCCGGCACGGTGCAGACGCTGGTTGCCAAGAAAAACAACCGTCTGGAAGTCTCCTGCCCGCCGAACCTCGGCGTGATGCGCGGCGATTTGACGAAAGTCCGGCAGTCGCTTTTCAATCTTTTGTCCAACGCGGCGAAGTTTACCGAAAACGGTCTGGTTTCGCTTTCGGTACGGCGCGAAGATGGTTTTCATGTGTTTGACGTTCAGGACTCCGGCATCGGCATGACCGAAGAGCAGATGGCTGGGCTGTTTGAGGCATTTTCGCAGGCGGATGCGTCTACAACGCGCAAATACGGCGGTACGGGGCTGGGTCTTGCAATCACGCGCCGGTTCTGCCGCATGATGGGCGGGGATGTCACCGTACAAAGTGTTCCGGGAACCGGCTCAATTTTCACAATGCGTCTGCCGGCTTCGGTGCAGCCTTTGCCGGAAGCGGCGGCAGAGCAAGCGCATAGCCTCTTGTCCGGCATAGACGCGGCGGCATCCGGACAGAACAGTCGGGTGCTGGTGATTGACGACGACCCGGCGGCACGGGATTTGATGTCCCGCTTTTTGAGCCGCGAAGGCTTTCACCCGGAAACGGCGGCAAGCGGCGAGGAGGGCCTGCGTCTGGCCCGGCAAGTCCATCCGGTGGCAATTACGCTGGACGTGATGATGCCGGGCATTGACGGATGGACTGTGCTTCAGCGCCTCAAAGCCGACCCGGAAACGCAGGACATCCCCGTCATTATGCTGACCATGGTGGATGATAAAAATATCGGCTTTGCGCTGGGGGCAGCGGACTACATGACCAAGCCGATTGACCGCGCCCGCCTGAGCGCAATCCTGGCCCGGCATCGGTGCGCGGACGAAACCGGCTGCCGGGTGCTGCTGGTGGAAGACGACGAGCCGACGCGCGACATGATGGGCGAAATGCTGGGCCGTGAAGGCTGGACGGTTGTTGAGGCGGCAAACGGACGGGCCGCTTTAGACTGCCTGGATGGGGATTGCCCCGATTTGATCCTGCTGGACCTGATGATGCCGGAAATGGACGGGTTCGAGTTTGCCCGCCGCCTGCGCGACCGCCCGGAATGGCGTGACATCCCGGTCGTCGTCCTAACCGCCAAAGACTTGACTCCGGAAGACCGGCTGCGGCTGAACGGCGATGTTGAGAAAATCCTGCAAAAAGGAACCTGGGACCATGCCGCGCTGCTTGGGGAAATGCGTCGCTTAGTCGCCGCCAAGACATAAGAAATACAAAGGGAACACCCATGCCGCGCCTCCTGCTGGTAGAAGACAATGAAGATAACCGGGACATGCTTTCCCGGCGCTTGATTCGCAAAGGCTACGACGTCACGCTGGCCGTGGACGGCGGCGAAGGCGTTGCCCAGGCGCTTGCACTGCGCCCGGACTTGATTTTGATGGACATGAGCCTGCCCGTCTTAGACGGCTGGGAGGCAACCCGGCAAATCAAGGCCGCGCCGGAAACAAGCCACCTTCCCGTGATCGCTTTAACGGCCCACGCCATGTCCGGCGACCGCGAAAAAGCCGTTGCCGCCGGCTGCGACGATTACGACACAAAGCCCGTGGAACTGCCGCGCCTCTTAGAAAAAATTGAAGCCCTGCTTGCGAAAAGAGAACTCGCGTGAACGAAGAAGCCCTGGCGGAGCTGCGGCATGACCTGCGAACACCGATTGGCCTTGTCCTGGGCTACGGCGAGATGGTCCAGGAAGAGCTGACGGAAGCAGGTCGCCTGGACCTTGCCGCCGATGTGGAAAAAATCCGCGCGGCGGGGCAGCGCCTGCTGGAGATGGTCGGCGAGCGCCTGAACCTGGAATCGCTGGAAGCATTCCCTTCCGCTTCTGCCCGGCCTGCGGCTGCCAAAACGCTTCCCCAACCGGCACCGCTGTCCGGGGAAGGCCATCAAGACAGAACGATTTCTTTGGATGCAGAAAGCGGCCTGCTGCTGATTGTGGACGACAATGAGGATAACCGTGCAGTCTTGTCCCGGCGCCTTGAAAAGCAAGGACACTGGGCGGCAGCCGCCGCAAGCGGCCCGGAAGCGCTGAAGGCGCTGGCCGAGCAGCCGTTTGATTTGGTTCTTCTCGATATTATGATGCCGGAAATGGACGGCTACGAGGTGCTGTCGCGCATCAAGGCTGAGCCGCAGACCCAGCATCTGCCTGTGATTATGATTTCGGCGCTGGACGAAATTGAAAGCGTCGTGCGCTGCATTGAAATCGGCGCGGCGGATTACCTGCCGAAGCCGTTTAATCCGACCCTGCTCCGGGCCAGAGTTGGGGCCAGCCTGCGCGAGAAACGCGCCCGTGACCGGGAGCAGCGCTACGCGGCGGAAATCGCGGAAAGCTTCCGCAAATTGCAGCAGCTTGAGCGCCTGCGGGACGATCTGACCCACATGATTGTCCATGATCTGCGGACGCCGCTGACTTCCCTGCTGTCCGGCCTGCAAACCGTCCCGCTGGTTGGCGACATGAACCCGGTTCAAGCGGAAATGCTGG
>CAXTRL010000013.1:9559-22159 GCA_964246575.1 uncultured Armatimonadales bacterium | reverse complement strand
CACGGCTGATTTGCGTGTACGCTCTTAGGCATTCTTCCGCTTGGGAAACTTCTATAACCGTCGGCGTTTGATACATTTGTTCGGCGCTCTGACTGCGACGCGGCTCCCCAAACAAGTGTGCTTGCCGGAAAAAAGACAAGTAGAGCGTCTGTGCTTCTTGCGGCGTGAGAAAACCGGTTCCTGCGTTCCCCGAAAAATTGAAAGTAGGGTTAGCAGCGGCAGCCTCTTGGGCGTTTAGAACACCGATCAACGGCATCAAAATCAAGGTTAACACGAAAGCGGCAGCTTTTGCATTCATACTTTATTTGCCTGCATCTTTATCTTTCTGATTTATCTTTCTGCATTAATTTAGTCTGCATATTGTACCAGCGACTTGCAAAAATGCGTGTACTGCGCTTGGTACTTCTTGTAAACTTGCTTGTTTCGATACTTGATGCCAAAAACAAAGCGCGTGTTCAAGGCTTTGTCTTCCGTGTCTACCCAGGAGCGCTGGTACGAGTTGTCTTTTGCTTGAGCCGTGTACCAGTTGACAACGGCAGCGCTCATATCGCTGCCGTTGCCCGTCCTGCCGTGCGGAGCGTGGCCGCTACGGTATGCGACCAGAACTTCGCGCTGGGGGTCAAGCACGATTTCCTGCGGAGAGCCGTTCCATTGCGGGGAAAATACGTAAAACTCGGCGCTTCCGTCAGGAGCCGTAAACCGGGCGCTGTCATATCCGGTCACACTTGTTTTGCTTCGGGAAAGAGAAGTCGCTTTCCAGCCGCGCGGGTATTCAATCTTAAACCAAGCGCCTCCTTGATAAACGGTATAAGAGGAGCGGCGGGCTTCCTGCCGGGCGGGAACAGGTGCGGCAGTCAGAATTGCCGAAGAAAACAGCAGTGACCACAGAATAACAGAATTAGCGTTCAATCTTTTTCCGCTTCCAAAACGTACTCAAACACGATCATATCGCGCAGCGTGATCCCGTCAACCACAAGAGGAGGCTGGATGTAGTGGAAGTGGTCACGCCGAATGTGGCTCATTCGGAAGCCGCATTTCTGGTAAAACGCAATGTTATCCAGCGACAGGCTTCCCGTGCCGACCAGCAGGCGCTTGACGCCTCTGCGCTGTGCTTCTTCGATGAGTGCCGCGACGATCCGCTTGCCCCATCCCTGCCCGCGCCGGGAGAGGGTTACGGCCAGCAGAACAATCTCGCTGTCTTCGGCCGGCACATCGGCCCAGCGTACTACGGCGGCTCCAACAAGTTCTTGGTTGTCCCAGGCAGCATAGGAGTTCAGGGCACTGCTGCTGAGGGCCGCCCGAATACGGGCGTCACCTTCGTCCGCATCATGCAGGATTTGGACAAGCGCGTCGGTATCCGCCAGCGAGGCAGGAAGCAAAATCAACAGATTTGTGGGCATCGCTCATTTGGGAGAACAGGCTTCAGCCCAGCAGCCGGTCAAAATCTTCTCGGATGACCTGGTAGCATTTACACGACGCCGCTTCTAATCCCTGCCGGTCCAGCACCGTGATTTTCCCCCGGCTATAGGTAATCAGCCCTGCCTTGTGTAGCGTACCGGCGACTTCCGTGACGGTCGCACGGCGAACGCCGAGCATTTGTCCGAGAAACTCGTGCGTCAGCAGGAACTCATCGGTTCCTACTCGGTCGTGCGTCATCAGCAGCCAGCGGGCACAGCGCTGATCGGTGGAGTGCAGCCGGTTGCAGGCCGCCGCCTGTGCAACCTGGGTAAAGAGCGCCTGGGTGTAGCGGTGAAGCACCCTCGTCAGCGTCCCGGCGTTTTCAATCTCCTTGCGAAACACATCCACCCGCATCCGCAGCGCCTCCCCCGGCACTTGCTGGAATGCCAGGGTTGGGGTCTTCTCCGCGCCCAGGAAAACGGGTAAACCTGCCATGCCCTCGTTGCCAATCGTTCCCACTTCAGCGATGCGGCCATCTTCCATTTCCGCAACAATGGAGGTGACGCCGGTCAAGGGGAAAAAGACATGTTCAATCGGTTTGTCGGCCTCGTAGAGTACCTCCCGGAGTGGAAGCGCGACTTTCTCCAAGTGCGGTTCCAGCCGCTTGTATTCCGCCTCCGGCAGAAGCGCCAGAAGCCGGTTCCCCCTGTGGTTCCCGATGCGATTATCCGATTCAGCCATGCTGCACCCCTTTTTTGTCCGCGCGTCGTCCATGTTCGGTACGTGAGCGTACATAACAAAGCGAATTTATAGTATAATATGTTCCTGAACCAGCAACCGCTTTCCTAAACCAGCGACCGCTTTCGCAAAGGGGACCGCAAGCACCAATGGATGCATCTTCTATACCTGAACTTCCCGGCTCGGCTTTCGACGTGGTGGCTATCGGGGCTTCTGTCGGCGGGGTGAAAGCCCTGGGCTTTTTGCTGTCTGTCCTGCCGCAAGATTTCCCCCTGCCCATCGTGATCGTGCAGCATATCTCGCCTGAGTTCCCAAGTCACCTGCATGAAGTATTCGGCTACCGCAGCCGGCTTTCCATTCGGCAGGCACAAGAAGGCCAGCCGCTTCACGCCGGGGCCGTTTACACCGCTCCCCCAGGCCGTCACCTCCTCATTACGCCGCAGCATACTCTGTCCCTGATGGACGGACCGAAAATCCATCATTCCCGTCCGGCGCTCGATCCTCTGTTCCAATCCGTTGCGGCGGTCTACCAGAAGCGTTCCATCGGCATCGTGCTGACTGGGGCCAACAGGGACGGGGCGGACGGCATACGCGCCATCCGGCAAAGCGGGGGAACGACTATCGCCCAAGACAAAGCGACTTCCCACACGTTCCGAATGCCAAGTGCCGCCATTGACACCGGCTGCATTAACTTTGTTTTGCCCCTGGAGCGGATCGCGCCGGCCTTGATCGCTCTGGCAATGGTACAAGGAGCCTCGGCGTTTTTCTCCCTTCCCGCTGCTCATTACCCTCTCGTTGCCTGAAAGACAGCAAGAAAATAACAGAAAGGAGCGCGGCATTGGCTCGCGCTCCTTTCTATCACTTTCGTCTGTTGTTGTTGTGCCGCTAAATTTTGGGGACAACTAAACCATAGTTGCCGTCGCGGCGGCGGTAAACAACCTGGGTCATATGCGTGTCCATGTCTAAGTAAACGTACCAGTCGTGGTCGGTCAATTCCAGCATTTGCACGGCGTCGTCAATGCCCATCGGCTTCATGGTGACAGCTTTGGTGCGAACGATGCGCGGGCTGTCGTCTACGTCGTCTTCGGTGGTCGCGGGCAGGATGTCGTCCATGCCGGAGCCGTTCGTGGTGAGGGCGTTCCGCAGGCTTTGCTGATGGTTCCGCAGGTGGGTGTGCTTGGCCTTGAACTTCCGCAGGCGCTGTTCCAGCTTATCCACCACCCGGTCAAGCGAAACGTACATGTCGTTGGTGCGCTCCTCGCCGCGCAGGGTCAGCCCGTCGCCTTGCAGGGTGACTTCGACCCGGTGCAGGCCGCCTTCCACGCTTTCCACGACAATAACTTCCCGGATGTTTTGAAAAAACGTCTGGAGCTTTTGCAGGCGCTGCTCCGCGTGTTCCCGCAGCCCATCGGTCACTTGAAGATGCTTGCCTTTCACGTTAACGGCAATAGACATAGTATTTCCCCTTTCGATTCGGCGCTTCCATTTGGAACAGCGCTCTGTTTAACGTAAAGTTTGGTACGGCAACCCCGGCGGCGGCACTTTCAGCTTCTTTGCGGTGGCCCACTTGGACATAATGAGGGTGCGCTCTGCCGCAAGCGCAGGATGACTATGGCTAGGTGAGTAATCAGTGACAAGAAGGCCAGGATCGCTTTGCTGGCAGTAACGATGAACGAAGCCTTTGTTATCAATCAGCATCATATCTACCACCGCTGGGGAACTCGTCTTGGAGATTTGGCTGCGGTCTAGATGCCCGGCGGGTGCGAGAAATAAAATGCAGTGCCGGCTGATTTGGTCGGGGCTGTAAAGCTGCATGTGCAGCTTTTTAATCTGGTCCCCAGCTTTGTGTTTGCCTTCTAGAGAACTGAGGACGGTCGCCGTGTATGTGTCGTTCCACTCCGTTTTTCCTGGCTGATGACTCCTGACAAGTGTCGCCTCAACAATGTCGGTGCTCATAAAGCAGACGCTTTGCAGATCATAACGAAAAATCAGCGCAGCATGAACAGAAGACTCTAAGAATGCAATAAGAGCAAGCAGCAAAAGAACGAACAGTCTGCGAGAGCGCGGCATAGTCAACTCCAATCAAGCAGAAGTTGTCAAAAGTGCAACGGCGTGGGCGGCGATACCTTCGCCGCGTCCGAGTGCGCCGAGCTTTTCGTTGGTAGTTGCTTTTATACCCACTTGTGACGGCTGCACACGCAGGGCATCAGCGATCACGGAGCGCATTTGACCGACGTAAGGGGCGATTTTGGGAGCTTCGGCGATGAGGGTCATGTCGGCGTTACCGACAGCATAATTGGCTTCATGGAGGCGGCGGACGACTTCGCGCAGGAGTTCCAAGCTGGAAATGCCTTTGTAGGCGGCGTCGGTGTTAGGAAAAAGGTGGCCGATGTCGGGCAGGCCCGCCGCGCCGAGCAGGGCGTCGCACAAGGCATGGAGCAGAACGTCGGCGTCGGAATGGCCGTCCAGGCCGCGTGGGCTGGGGATTTCAATGCCGCCGAGGAAGAGCGGACGGCCTTCAATGAGCGGGTGAATGTCGTAGCCGAAGCCGATGCGAGGAGGCATCAAAGGAACGGGGTGGCGGGATTGCCAGATAGCTTCAGCCAGCGGCAGGTCTTCCGGGCGGGTGACTTTGAGGTTGCTGGGATCGCCCAGAACAAGATGGACGGGTTCGTTGATGTGTTCCACCAACGCGGCCTCATCGGTTCCGGTCCAGCCCATCGTTCGGGCGGCGCTATGCGCCTCATAGAGCGTAGACAAGCGGAACGCCTGCGGGGTCTGCATGGCCCACAGGCCGTCACGGTCTACCGTGCGCAGCACTGTGAGGTCTTCGCCGGCGGCTTTCAGCGTGTCCGTGACCGGCAGCGCAGCGGCGGCGTTGCCGAACTCCAATGCACCCGCGATGCAGCGGTCAATGACGGCGGAAGTGACAAGGGGACGGGCGGCGTCGTGGATTAAAATCAGATCGTCCGGGTTGCCACCGAGCGTAAACAAACCGACTCTTGCCGGGTCTGTCCGCCCGCGACAACCGCCAGCACTTTGTCTAAACCCACTAAGGCTTCGCGGCAGCGGCTGACCTCGGACGGGCCGGCGACAACCACAATGCCGTCCACGGCAGGGTGCGACGCGAAAGCTTGGGCAGTCCGGGACAGGAGCGGCTTGCCGCCAAGAAGCGCAAAGACTTTGTTGTCCGGGACGCTGCCCGGCAGATGGAAGCGGGCGGCACGTCCCGCCGCCGGGATGAGAACATAGACGGCCATAAGCTGTCCTTAGCGGCGACCAGACGAGCGGCGATCCTGCGGCGGGCCGCCGCGCGGATACACGCGCAGGCCACCGTCTTCTCCTTCATTGTCTTCTTCACTGCCCCGGATGTTCGCAAAGATCATCTTACCGGCAACAGTTTGAAGCACGCTGCTGGTCACGACCGGCAGTGTTTCGCCGATGCGCCGCCGTGCGCCTTCCACGACTATCATAGTGCCGTCTTCGAGGTAAGCGACGCCTTGATTCTGCTCTTTGCCTTCTTTGATGATCGTGACGACCATTTCCTCGCCGGGCAGGACAATCGGCTTGACGGCGTTCGCCAGCTCATTGATGTTTAGAACGGGAACGCCTTGAAGCTCGGCGACTTTGTTCAAGTTGTAGTCGTTGGTCACGATCTTGCCGTTCAGCTTCTTTGCCAGCTTGACCAGCTTGGCATCCACTTCGTCCCGGTCATTGGGGTCAGTGTTGTCGTAGGTGCGGACCTTCATATCCAGCTCAGTCCGCATTTGGTTGAGAATATCGAGGCCCCGGCGCCCGCGAGCGCGTTTCAGGCCGTCGGCGGAGTCTGCAATATGCTGCAATTCGTCCAGCACAAAGCCTGGCACATAGATCTGGCCTTCAATGAACCCAGTGCGGCAGATGTCGGCGACCCGGCCATCAATAATAACGTTCGTGTCTAAAATCTTGCACTGCTCCGGCGGCGTTTCTTTGCCGTCGGCAGGCAGGGGAGCCGAGCCGGGCAGGAAAATCCGCAGCTCGTCTTTCATGCTCCAAGTCGCAACAATGCCGAGATAAACCAGCACGCCGCCGACAACCACCGTGAACCAAACGCCCATAATCGGAAACGCCGAGCGCAGCATGATTGTCAGAAGCAGGCCGATGACGACGCCGGAAAATGTCGCCACTTTCTCGTTCGGCTTCATGTCCCGCAGCCGGTCCCCCGCTTGGACCAATCTGCGAAAGGCAGGGGAAGACACAAGACGCGCCACCAGCATCCCCAGCAGCGTAAAGGCCGCAAGCGCTGTGGTGCGCCCGCTTCCCACACCGAGGCTCTCCCGCGACGCGACCACAAAAGAGTTGGTGCTTGCGGGATTGCTGATCCAAGCGACAAGGAGCTGTCCAAGCTGGAAGCCTAGAATGCCGCCGAGGACCAGCAGGGCGCTGACAAACAGCAGCCGCCAGATCTTGATCGCCGTATCACTGTTTTTATGATCAATATTCTTATGATCGTGAGTTTCAAGTGCCAAAAGCGTATCTTTCTGCCTGAAGACAGATGCTGAAATCGTCAGCGCCGACGGCCTACCCGAAGGCGTGTTTCGGCATGAGCCAGTGAACGCCGGGCGTCCGCCTGCTGGCTGGAACCGGCTTCGGCTTCGGAAAGCATCTGCTGTGCGGCGGCAAGGTCCGTCTCCGCCCGCGTCGTGTCCACTTCATCCGCCCGCTCGGCGCTGTCTGCCAAAATCGTCGTATGGCCACCGTTCGGGGCCACTTCCATGAACCCGCCGGAGATAATCAAATGCGAAAGCGTCCGGCCATCCGCGAGAGTCACTAAGACTTCGCCTGGCGAAAGCTCGCTCATCAGCGGCGCATGGTTGGCAAGAATGCCAAGCTGGCCTTCCGAGCCGGGAGCGATGGTCTGGGTGACTTCTTCGCTGAGCATGATGCGCTCCGGCGTGACGACATCTAAAGTATACGTTGCTGCCATAATTTATGTTTCACAGATGACCACGGGTTCAAAGTGACCACGGATTGAAATCCGTGGCTGAAGGGCGCTTCGCGCCGGTTGTCCTACGGACAAAAGATAGTTTTCGTGTGTCCATCTTCTTGTCCGCAAGACAATCAGCCGAAGGCTATTCAGCCACGGATTTTAATCCGTGGATTATCACGTTGTCTGCCCCTACCCGCCCATCGCTTTCGCTTTTTCGACGGCCTGCTCAATCGCGCCGCAGTTCATAAACGCCTGCTCCGGCAGGTCGTCATGCTCGCCGTCTAGGATGGACTTGAACGAGCGGACTGTGTCTTCGCGGCGCACGTACTGGCCCGGCAGACCCGTGAACTGCTCGGCAACCGAGAACGGCTGCCCCAGGAAGTTGCGGACCTTGCGGGCGCGGTAAACAGTCAGCTTATCTTCGTCGGACAGCTCATCAATGCCGAGAATCGCGATGATGTCCTGCAATTCTTTGTACCGTTGCAGGATGTTCTGGACACCCCGCGCAACATCGTAATGCTCCTGACCGACAATGTTCGGGTCCAAGATGCGCGACGTAGACACGAGCGGGTCTACGGCGGGGAAGATGCCGATGGCGGCCAGCGAACGCTCCAGGTAAGTGGTCGCGTCTAGGAACGCAAAAGTTGTGGCCGGGGCAGGGTCGGTCGGGTCATCGGCGGGGACATACACGGCCTGGACCGATGTGACCGAGCCGTTCTTGGTGCTGGTGATCCGCTCCTGCAACGCGCCCATCTCCGACGCCAGCGTCGGCTGGTAGCCGACGGCGCTTGGCATCCGGCCCAGCAGCGCAGACACTTCGGAGCCGGCCTGGACAAACCGGAAGATGTTGTCAATGAACAACAAAACGTCCTGTCCTTGCTCGTCCCGGAAGTATTCGGCCATCGTCAGGCCCGACAGCGCGACCCGCAGGCGTGCGCCCGGCGGCTCGTTCATCTGGCCGAACACCATGGCCGTTTTGTCAATGACATGGGCGGTCTTGCCTTCGGCGTCTTTAAATTCGGTTTCGCTCATTTCCAGCCACAAGTCGTTGCCTTCACGGGTACGCTCGCCGACGCCCGCGAACACGGACACGCCGCCGAACTCGACGGCGATGTTGCGAATCAGTTCCTGGATTGTGACCGTTTTGCCGACGCCCGCGCCGCCGAACAAGCCGATCTTGCCGCCTTTCGGGTAGGGGCAGAGCAGGTCAACCACTTTGATGCCGGTTTCCAGAATCTCAATGTTCGCGGATTGGTCTTCCAGCGTCGGAGCCGGGCGATGGATCGGGTAGCGCTGCTCGGCATTGACCGGCCCGCGCTCATCAATCGGGCTTCCCAGCAGGTTGAAAACGCGGCCCAGCGTTGCGTTGCCGACCGGCACAGTGATGGAGCCGCCGGTGTCGTTGACATCCATGCCGCGCATTAAACCGTCGGTGGAGGACATGGCGATGCATCGCACGACATCATTGCCGAGGTGCTGCGAGACTTCCACCGTCAGATTCGTGTCATGCGCCGGGTCCGCAATGGTCAGCGCGTTTAAGATATTCGGCAGCTCGCCGGGCGCAAACTGCGCGTCTACGACGGGTCCCTGGATTTGTACGATTTTACCGACAGCCATAAGTTTTCTATTCTCCGTTGAAAAGGCTTTTACCTTCTGAGTTGTAATGTTCTGTTAATCTGTGAAAAATCCCGCTAAGTTGCGCCAAGTATAGCCGATAAGCGAATGAGTGTCAAGGATACAGCGAACGCTAGGCCGCGACAAGAGAAGGCCGCTGCGCTTCTGTCAGCGCTTCGCTGAGTGCCTGAACCCACTGCTGATGCTGTGCAGGCGAAAGGCGCATCACGCCAGCGATGGAAACCGGCGACGTGCGGGCATTTTGCCAGAAAAGCACACGGTCTGCCTCGTCCTCCCCAACGTAAAGAACGTGATGTACCTCCGCAAGCGATAAGCGCCAGGCAACGGGCAGTCCTTCGAGTTCCCAGCCGTCAGGACAATCAAGGGGCTTTCGGGTGTCCACCGCATCACGCAAACGGGTTAGGACAATCTCGATGCTATCTGCACCAAGATAGGTGCGCTTCTCTTCTACTAAAAAGCATCTTGCCCAGCCGCTGCTGTCTGTTTCGATGACAAGCGAACTGTTTCCCGCCGATAAGGTGATGGGCTGTGTTAATGTCGCTACCATGGCGGCTGCCTCATTTCATCGTTCTCATAGAATTGGACAATGGCCTGGAACCGCGCCTAGTGGACCCGAAGGTAACGCAACTCATGCGTCGTGATTGCCGCCGCGTAACGGCCACTTCCGTTCAGCACATCTGCAATATCCTGCGCATGCGTCAGGTCAAATAAAATAGGTCGCCGAGCCGCTAACGCCGCCTCCAGCGTGGCAACCGTGAATTCCGGCCACTCAACATCGGGCGGCTTATGCAAATCGGACAGGGTTTCGCCGCCCATCCGAACCGCAAATCTCCGAAGCGCCCTGTCGGCGGTCGGACCGTAAATCAGAGGTTTTATTTGAGCGCCTCTGCGCCGCCGACGATTTCGGCAATTTCTTTAGTGATTGTCGCCTGCCGGGCGCGGTTCAGGGACAGCGTCAGGCTGGAAATCATTTTGCCGGCGTTGTCGGTGGCGCTGGACATGGAAGTCATCCGGGCGCCATGTTCGGATGCGACGCTTTCAATGATCGCCTGGTAGACCTGCGTGTCCACATAGCGCGGGAGCAGGCTGCCTAAAATGACTTCCGGGTCCGGCTCAAAGATGTAGTCGGCAGGCTGCTGGGCCGGAGCGCCGGCGTCTTCTGCCGTCGGGGTCTGAAGCGGCAGCAGGGTCAAAGTCTCAGGGCGCTGGGTCAGCGCAGATACGAAGCGGGTGTAAATCAGATACAGCACGTCAATCTGGCCGCCGGCAAACAAGTCCCGGCCCGTGCGGGACAATGCCTGAGCGTCGGCAAAGCTGATGCCGGTCGCTGGAACCGGATGCTCGGCGACAACCTCGTAGCCGCGCCGCTTAAAGAATGTCGTGCCTTTTTTGCCGACGCAGACCATCTTGACATGGGACGGCCCAAGCGGCTTGGCGAGGTCGAACGCCCGGCGAATGACGGTGGAGTTGTACGCGCCGCAGAGGCCCCGGTCCCCGGTGATGAGAACAATGCCGATGCTGGCCGGATCGCCGTCCGCCCGGCGCAGAAGCGGATGCCGGACGCTGCTGCCGCCGCTTGCTCCGAGGCTTTGCATGACGTCCCGGATTTTCTCGGCGTAAGGCCGCGCGGCCCCGACCGCTTCCTGGGCGCGGCGCAGGCGGGCGGCAGCGACCATCTTCATCGCTTTGGTGATCTGCTGGATATTCTTGGCCGTGCGGATGCGTCCGCGAATCTGACGGGGTGTTGCCATCGTGGGTCCTTAAAGTAAGTTTGGAAGCGAACGTGTGGATTAAGACAAAATGATACCGTAAAGCGGCTTCTTTGTCAACGCCGACGCCCTTTCCGGGTACTATTAGCGGGACTATGGATATCTTAGGAATTGAAACGTCGTGCGATGAGACCTCGGCGGCGGTGCTGCGGGATGGACGCGAGCTGCGCTCCAATGTGATTGCGTCGCAGATTGACCTGCACGCAAAGACCGGCGGCGTTGTGCCGGAAGTGGCGTCGCGGCAGCATGTAACCCAGATCAACGCGGTCATCGCCGAAGCGCTGGAACAAGCGGGCATCGGCTTTAGGGATCTGGGCGCTATCGCCGTAGCGAACCGGCCCGGCCTGCTGGGAGCGCTGCTGGTGGGCGTGTCCGCCGCCAAGACGCTGGCGTATGCCCTGAAGCTGCCGCTGCTGGCGGTGCATCATATTGAAGCGCATATTTACGCGAACTGGCTGGTGGACCCGGACATCGCGTTCCCGGTCATCTGCCTGGTCGCGTCGGGCGGCCATTCCGAGATTTTTCTGGTACGCGGCCACGGCGACTACCAGATTTTGGGCCGCACCCGCGACGACGCCGCCGGGGAAGCGTTTGACAAATCCGCCCGTATTCTCGGCCTGCCTTACCCCGGCGGCGTGTCCATTGACAAGTTGTCCAAAGAAGGCAATCCAAAAGCGGTTCCCCTGCCCCGCGCACAGCTTGGGCCGGACTCGCTGGATTTCTCGTTCAGCGGCCTCAAAACCGCCGTGCTGAACGCCCACCGTGACCCGGCGTATTTAGAAGTCACGCTGCCGGACTGGGCGGCGTCTGTGCAGGAGGCCATTGCCGACGCGCTGGTCGCCAAGACGCTCCGCGCGGCGCATCTTCACGGCGTTTCTCATGTTTTGCTGGCGGGCGGCGTCGCCGCCAACTCGCGCCTGAAGTCTGCCATGCAAGACGCCTGCGCCGCTGCCGGTCTGCGCCTGACCGTGCCGCCGCCGCGCCTCTGCACCGATAACGCGGCGATGATCGCCTGCGCTGGGTTCTACCATAACCAGGCCGGCAAGATCGACGGCTTAGACTTAGACACGCTGGCTTCCGAGCGGCTGGTTTAGGAGAGATTTGAAGATGCAGCCAGTTTCCGATCTAATCCACTCCTGGGACATGACGCCGGAAGAAGCGCGGGCGCAGCAGGTTTCCCTGCGGCGTCGTGTTTCGCTGACGGACGATTTCGGCGACATCAAGACAATCGCAGGCGTGGACTTGTCGTTCAGCAGCGACGGGAACACAGCCTACGCGGTGGTGGTTGTGCTGTCGTTTCCCGACTTTCGCGTGCTGGAAACCCGCTACGCCGCCGCGCCTGTTCCTATGCCCTATGTTCCCGGCCTGCTGTCGTTTCGGGAGGCACCGATCGCGCTGGAAGCGTTCGCCCAAGTTGAGACGGTCCCGGATATGATCTTTGTAGACGGACAGGGGCAGGCACACCCGCGCGGATTTGGCATCGCTTGTCATCTCGGCGTTCTGCTGGATGTTCCGAGTGTCGGGGTCGCCAAAAGTTATTTGTACGGGCAGTACGACCGGGCGCAGGCGCTTGAGCCGGGCATTTCTACGCCGCTGTCAAGCAAAGACGGGGCGCATGTCATCGGCTCGGTGGTGCAGACAAAACTCCGCACGAACCCGCTTTACGTTTCGCCGGGCCACAAAGTCAGTGTAGACTCCGCGACAAAACTCGTTCTGGAATGCCTGCGCGGCTACCGCCTGCCGGAGCCGACTCGTCAGGCGCATTTGCTGATTACGGCTTACAAGAAACTGGGAGCGGACAAGAAATAGCCCCGCCTGGAAGGGCGGGGCTATTTTTAGAACTCAGCGTGCTTTGCGCCGGCTGCGGCGTTTGGCTCCGCTTAACAGAAACAGCAGAAACATTCCGCCGACGGCAAAAGCTGCCGGTGTGCTGGGTTCCGGGACAGGCGTTACAGGTGTGCCTGTGTTGGTTCCTGTGTTAGTGCCAGTCGTTGTCCCCAGCGTGTTGGTACCTGTGCCGGTTCCTGTCGTGCCGGTTGTCCCGGTCGTTCCAGTTTCACCCGTCCCGGTTCCGGTTGTTCCCGTCCCCGT
>CAXTRL010000013.1:0-9459 GCA_964246575.1 uncultured Armatimonadales bacterium | reverse complement strand
GGTTCCCGTCCCCGTGGTTCCCGTCCCCGTGGTTCCCGTCCCCGTGGTTCCCGTCCCCGTGGTTCCCGTCGTCCCGGTGCCTGTCGTACCCGTGCCTGTCGTACCCGTGCCTGTCGTACCTGCAAGTGGCGTGCTGCCTCCACCGCCGTGATGGCCGCCGACAATTGTGGCGAGGACCGGAATGGCGGCGAGGAAGCCGAGAGGAGTGCCGCCATGCACAATCGGAAGCTGGCCGATAAAGCCGGCCACGCGAGTTGTCGGCATAACAGCCACCGCCGGAGTGTCGTTCATCGCCACGACAACTGGGCCGGTGGAAGCAAGCGCCGGCACCGGGGCTGCCGCCCCAGTCGCCGGGAGGCCGGCAAGCTCCGGGGAGTGGTACGCGGCGACTTTAGTGGTGACGGGCGGCAAAGCGGCAACCATCGGATTGCCACAGGCCAGCTTCAAGACCGGCTGCCCCGTCGAGCGCATTACGAACACCGGTGTTCCGGCGGCAAGGTGCTGATTGAGCGTGTACTCGCGCCCGGTGCGGCTGATGCAGTAAACTTTGTACGTTCCAGGCTTTGACAGCTTCTTCAAAACCAGGTTGCTTTGAATGTAGTGCGTCACCGCCGGAGCGGACGTGTGAAAATGCCGGGCCAGACGGCGGCGCACAACCGGGTCCAAGCTGATTTGCTGATGCAACTCGGAAACCGTGTCGACATGCCGCCCGATGAACGAGTCCGTCGGCACGCCTTGAGGATTGGCAAGAGCCGAGAAAGGCAGGCCGCTGATTATTGCGGTTAAGAAAAGTGCAGTATGACGATGCATGAAAATTAAGTTCCTTTAACGCCGCCCAAACGCTGAGTATGACCGAATGTTAACAACAGGTTAATGATAGTCCCTGCAAGAATTATGCCAAAACACTGATTCTGCCGAGTTTGGCCCGCATTCTTGCAAAATTGCCGGGGAATCACACGGTCCCCAGTGAGGGCACTTCGCTGTGGTTGATCAGAAAGCGAGCCGATTCAGAGAAGTACGAGTGCAGAATGTCCCGAAACGGGGCAAATGCCGGCACCGCGTCCACGGCATGAAACATATGCCGCAGCCAGGCTTCGCTTTGGGCAACGCCGATCTGGAATGGGATATGACGCATTCGCAGGCGCGGATGACCGCGCTCCGTTTGATACCCGGCGTGACCGCCGAAGCGCTGGATCAGAAACAAGGCAAGATGCTCTTTGGCCTTTGTCAGATCGTCCGGATAAAGCGGGCGCAAAACAGGATCGGCGTCTACTCCGGCATAAAAGACGTTCACCAGTTCGTAGAACGGCTGGTCATCGCCGATTTGAGCGTAAATTTCTGCGGTTGGATCTTCCATAGCTCACATAGTCTCATAGCTAACTTCTAGCACCGATTATGGCAGCCGGCGGGGCGTTCTTCCTAGTTCGGCGCAGAATCCAGCAGGACTGACAGGGAGTCCGGCGTGACTTGAAGGCGCACCGAAGCCCGGCCTGACGCAATTTGCTCCAGCTCACTGCCGACGGCTTCCCGCCGCCAGCCGCTGAGAAGCGCGGAGCCGGTTTGGCCGCGTGCCGCTGCCAGCGCGTCCGCTTTCGTCAGCGCAAGCTCCGGGGCCAAATGGCGATCTAGGCAAAGCGCTTCGCCGAAGCCGTACAGCAAGTCGCCTAAAGCCCGCTCGCGCGGGCTTTCTTCCGGCCCCGTGCCGGACAGCGGCAGGGGCAGCTTGTCGTCCGGCAGGGCGCGGGCGGCGTTCAGCGCATCGAGCAGCGGCGCTCCGAAAGAAACTTCTTCCATTTCCGGAAAGCCGCGCAGTCGCCGAAAGTCGGTGAGGCGGCGCGGCGGGCGCTGGGCCAGCTCGATTAAGACTTCGTCGCGCAGAAGCGAGCGGGCGGGAACATCACGCGCTGCGGCTTCGGTCTCGCGCCAGGCTGCGACCGCCCGCAGCAGCGCCGTGGGCCGGGCCGTAAAGCCGCGCCCGGTGCGAAGCCTCAGGTAAGCGTCTTCCGGCGCGGTTTCGTAGGTCCGCGCCTCCGAAAAGCGGCTCATTTCTTCCTGCATCCAGCCGGCTCGTCCAAGCCGCTCCAGCAGTCGGTTGATCTTGTCGATGATCGGCAGCAGAAAGCGGACATCGTCGCGGGCATATTCCAGCTGCGCGGGCGTCAGAGGCCGGCGGTCCCACTCGCTGCGAGTCTCGGCCTTGGAAAGCTTGACGCCCATCAGCGCTTCCGCCAGCCGGGCGTAAGACAGCGGGTACGAAGGTAGACCAATCAAGCCCGCCGCGACCTGCGTGTCAAAAATGTTTTGCGGCAGCCGTTTCCCGCCGCCGTAGTACGCCAGCCGCAGGTCTTCCCGAGCTGCGTGCAGGACTTTCTGAATACCTGGGTCTGCAACCAGGTCCCAAAGCGGGCCGAGTTCCTCAAACGCCAGCGTGTCCACCAGCGCAATAAACTCTTCTGTCGCAACCTGCACAAAACATAGGCGCGGCAGGTAAGTCCGCTCCCCGACAAACTCCGTGTCCAGCGCAAAACGCCCGGCGGCATGAAGCAGGCCGCAAAGCTCGGCCAGAGCATCTGGGGTACGGATTGTCTCTAACTCACGCAAAGATTGGGGCATTTAGGATTCTCCCATCTCAACGGGTCCTAAATACTGGGCCATGCCGCCGGTCATGGTGGCGACATTTGAAAAGCCCTGCGCGGCGAGAAAGTCGGCAGCATGACGGCTGCGGACCCCATGCTCGCAGAGGCAGATCAGGCGCTCGGCAGGGTCAAGCTCGCAGGCGCGGCGGGGCAGGTCTCCCAAAGGCAGCAAAATCGCTCCGGCAATGCGGTGGCTTTGGTATTCCCAGGGCTGGCGCACGTCGACAAGGCGCACGGCGTCGCCGCGCTCCACAGCGGCACGGACTTCTTCCGGGGAAATCTCGCGGGGGCTAGGCAAAGAACTCATGGCAGGCATTGTACCCTAATAAAGTCTTATCTTAATAAAGTCTTATCTTAATAAAGCCTCACCCTAATAAAGTCCCGCGTTTATACCGATAATGACGCAAGGAAACACAGATTCCGCTTTTGAAAGGGAACACGAACGCGATGACGGCAGCAATTCAAATCCAAAACTTTTCCAAGGAATATCCCCTGCCGCGCCAGAAAGAAAAACGGGTCGCCGTAGACAGCCTGACGCTGGACGTTCCGGCGGGCGGCTTGTTCGGGTTTCTGGGGCCGAACGGGGCAGGCAAAACCACGACCATTAAGATGCTGCTCGGGTTTATTGCCCCGACTTCCGGCGAAGCCTGGCTGCTGGGGCAGCCGGCAGGCGAGGCGTCGTCCCGGCAGGCTGTCGGCTACCTGCCGGAGCAGCCGTATTTCCCCAAGTTTTTGTCCGCGATTGAAGTGGTCCAGGCCCACGCCGGCTTGTCCGGTCTCAGCGGCAAGCGGGCGAAGTCCCAAACCGAAGGCTGCCTGCGGCAGGTCGGCATGTGGGAAAACCGGCACATGATTCTGTCCAAATGCTCCAAAGGCATGACCCAGCGGGTCGGGCTGGCGTCGGCGCTTGTCGGGAATCCTGACCTGCTGATTATGGATGAGCCGTCGTCCGGGCTGGACCCCGCAGGCCGCAAAGAACTGCGCGAACTGCTGACGGCCCTGAAAGGCGAAGGTAAGACCATCTTTTTGTCGTCGCACCTGCTGTCTGAAATGGAGTCCGTGTGTGACCGGGTCGGGGTCATGGCAAGGGGCAAGCTGGTCGCCTGCGGCACGCCGCCGGAGATCACGCAAACCTGCTCCGAAGTCCGGGTGCAGATTGAGCAGGAAGAACGCGACGACATCTTAGCGTTGGAAGTGGAAAGCTTAGGCGGCACGGTGGAGCCGTCCGGCACCGGCGCGTGCCTGCGGGTGCCGGCGACGGCGGTCTACAAAGTCATGGGCCTGCTGGAGTCGCGCCGCGCCCGTTTGGTGGCCGTCAGCCCGCAGCGCGAAACATTGGAAGACGCATTTTTGCGCTTGGTAGGGGGATAAGATGCAGGCATTACGCAACATCGGCATTATCGGGCGGATCACCATGCTGGAAGGCGCACGAAAACAAGTGTTTCACGTGCTGATGCTGTTCGCCGTTTTTTTGATCTTCGGCTCGGCGGCGCTTGCCAAGTTTGACCGGCATGTGCAGATGAAGATGCTGAACGATTTGTGCTTGTTTTCCGTCTTTCTGGTCAGCTCGGTGGTGGCGATTACAATCACGGTCACGGGCATTCCCGGCGAGCGCGAGCAGAAAACAATTTACCCGGTGATCGCAAAGCCCGTCGCCCGCTGGCAATTCGTGTGCGGCAAGTACGCCGGCGCAATGGGCACGGTTGCCATCGGCATGGCGGTCATGGCTGTGACATTCGCGTTTTTGGAAGCCTTTTACATGGGCCATTTAGACCCGGCTATGTTTTATGTGCTGCCGTTTCTGTTTTTAGAAACCGCCGTTTTGGCGGCGATGGCGCTGTGGCTGTCCACTTGGGCGTCCTGGCCGCTGGCCTGGTTTTTGTCCGTGCTGCTGGGCCTGCTGGGCAACGTCAAGTTTCCGCTGTATGCGTCGCTCACGGCGCACCGCCAAAACGGGTTCAACCAAGTCACGACAGCGATTTTGTACCATCTGCTGCCGAATTTGGAATCGTTTAACTTCAAGGACGCCCTGGTGCATCACCTGGCCGTCCCGAACGCCTACCTTTGGCAGACCGCTGCTTACGGCATTTGCTATACCGCCGCCCTGCTGACACTGGCATCGCTGACATTTGCCCGGAAAGAACTATGAAGACAACTACGCGCAAAGATTTTGCTCCCTGGCTGCTGCTGCCGAGTGTTGTGCTGGCCCTAAGCAGCGTGACTCTGCTGGCTCCGCATGAGGCCGCCCATGCCGGCCCGCCGGCAGTGACAAGCACGATGCCAAGCACCGCAACCAGCGCCGCGCCGCAGGCGGCTGAAGGCGACGGGGACGGCGACGAGCTTTTAGAGCATTGGGGCGACCCGCAGTTTTTCGAGGAAGAGCGAAAGCAGATGGCCGGCATGGCCGCCGGCTTTTTGCTGCTTGGCGCTGCCGCTGCTGTCCGCCGTTCCCGTCGAAAACGCCGCGCGGAGGCTGTCCTCCTGCCCCTTGACACTTCCTGCCCGCATCCAGACACCCGAAAGGCCGCATGATTATGGCAACTTCCCGCACTTCTTGGCGTCGGCAGTTTCCCGCGCTGCTGCTGTGCTTCGGCTTCTTTGCCGCCGCCGGAACTTTTGAGCAGCTTTCCCAAGCGGCAGGCCAGGCGCAGGGTTATTTAGTGTCCAGCGCCGACGCCGGCAAAAACGCCGCGCTGGCCCAGGCCGGCGGCGAGTTCCGCATTGCCGCCGCCAATTTGATTTGGGACAAAGTCGTAGACCATTACCATCATCAGTTTATGGCTCAGGGTGGGGATTGGTCCAAGAACGAAAGCCTGCTGCCGATGCTTCAGCTTATCATCACTTTAGACCCGCACTTCATTCAAGCGTATCAGCTCATGGGCGGCGCGATCCTGCCCCGCACCGGCCATCTCGCCGAAGGCCGGCGGGTCCTTGCCGAAGGCATCCAGCGCAACCCCAACGACTGGGAGCTAGACCGCGAAATGGCGATGCTCTTGTCCTACACCGAGCATCACCCCGCCGCCGCCCTGCCCTACGCCGAAGCCGGTCTCAAAAACGCAGATGACGATTTTTCGCATCGCCTCATGACCCGCCTCTGCCACACCCTCCGCCGCGACATGCACGGCTAGATGATGGCCTTCAAGAAGGCTACCCGCTACGCCACATTGCTTGGAGTGCTTTCATCAATCTGATGTTATCTTCGATCTGAGGTCGATACTCAGGAGCTAAAGCTAGATACTGCTGGAAGGCTGCAATAGATTTGTCGGCTTCTGCCTCACTTTTAGTCCGTATAGCAGTTATGCGGTAAATTGCTGCCAACAATCGGTACTGCCGTGGATCGTTGGGAAAACGTCGCGCCAAATCTTGTTGATAAGCTACAGCTTGGGAGCGATCAGAAGGTTTAGCACTAACATTCGCCACGACCGCTAAACCATATTCTACTTCATAGTCATCTGGGTTACGGGCAAGCAAGCGTTTTCCTGCCGGTATTAGTTCGGGAGTAGGAGCCGAAAGTGACTGCTGTAGGAACATGAGGCGTACATAATTGTATGTATGTGGTGCATGAACTTTTTCCCAGGCATCATAGACTTTGCCTTCTTCTTGGAACGCTTCATCTCCATTGATTGCGTTTGGAAGGGTAGCAGCCTTGTAAACCCCATAACCGTAGGCAAATATCGCTTGTGGATTGTTTGGCTGTTGCTCCGCAATCTCTTTGTCTCTTTGCAGTATCACAGTTGGCTTCTGCCCTCTTACAAGATCATGGTCAATGGTGTTGCGGATATTTTGATATGCGCTGTCGTTAATAGTCCATGGGGCATTAAACCAAGCGTAGTATCGGGCGAGCGAAGCTCTCGCTTGATCCAAATCAGATTTCGACAGTGGGGCACTGTTCACTTTCGCAACCTGCACCGGTACAACTAACAAGCAAGCTATAAGAACTAAACTTAATTTAACCTGCTGATGAAGAATGATTTTCTTGTCAGACAAAATGCTGTCCTCTTTCTTTAAGGAAAGCCGATTAGTGCCGCAGGACAGCAACAGATCTGCCCTGCGGCATAGAAGTAGGCCACGTCGTCCCAAACAGGAAGAACGGTGTCAGTTCCAGTTGTAAACGTACTCTAGGGAGCCGGATTTAGTCAGAGTACCAGAAACTTGTCCATAGTAGCCTTGTGTCCCATATCCATCACCAACTCGGTTTTGGTTAAATCGGTGGCGATAAACTTGAACGCTGAAATGGAACCCAGGACCAAGCAACCCAGTGAAGTAGTCATTGTAGTCGCCGGAAGTGGCGATTGTTGTTGCAAGAGAGGGAGTCATTCGTTGAGCGCCTGGCATAAAAACAGTGGTCGTATTGTTATTGTTAATTTGAACCTGCGTATTTACATCAGCCTCAAATTGTGCGAGTGTACCCTGTGGCGTGTAGATAGTCGGATCAGGCGGGGTGGCAAGACTTAATGTATAACCCGCGGCTGTCAAAAATCCAATAACAAAAGGACTCGTTTCCGGCTGTGCTACGGCAAGAACTCCTGCGGCGGTAGTAACAATTCCACCGCCAACATGGGATGCAGTGCTCCAATCCACTTCGTCAGGAGCGATTTTGACATTGTCAAAACCGTTGGCAGGCTGTGCGCTATCCGATGTTCCGAAAAGTTTAGGAGAGATTTCCGATTTCGCTCCGTGGTCTTGCCAATTTTCCGCTAGGTTATGCCACTGAATGTAGTAATTGTTAGTGGCATTAGCACCATCTCCAGCATCAGTCAGGTGGATATAAACATGTTCCATACCTCTTACTATGTCTTCAGGTTTATACAAAGCACCGTAATAGTACGGTGGATCGTTTGGCATAGTGAATGTACCACTGCCCGAAAGGCAGTTCATCCTACCTTGAGAACAATGCCAGAGATATGACGAGTTGGCGGCCCAGGAACCAACTACCGTAGCATTATATTCGTATGTTTCTTGATCCCCTGCGGCAATCTTAACAGAATTAGCATTAGTTGTGCCGCCTGAGCCGGGAACGTCTGGGTCCGGCAGAGCTATACCATTGCTATCGAAGTGGACTGTACTTTTGTGAGAAGTTTGTCCCAGACTTGAAGTAATTAATACTTCCCGCGTGTCTATCGCGACAGTGTAGGTGAGACCTTCATTCGGTATCCTTGTATCCCCGGTACCGGGAGTATTCGGTAGCGTGGCGCTTAAACTACAAGACGGTAACGAGACGGAAGTCTGACCTACAGAGACCGTAAAATGAATAAGATGACTGCCGACACTGTTTGCGCTGGTCCCACCGGGGTAGGTCGGCGCATCCCCCAACCCATCGTCGGCAGAGCCGGTCACGCCGGGAGAACCACCTCGAGTCGTGTCAAAGGCGTGTGCTGTTTCCAGGACATCGACTGTCGACGGTGGTTGAGAAGTGTCACCAGGATAGGAAGGCGTCCATGTTAAGGTCGCGGTGACTGACATTGTAATAAGGCCCTCTGGCCCACCGTCAGAAATACCGTGAGAACATTGGCTGCTGGTGAGGTTCAAGTTAGGGTGGTAGTTCGGGCCGAGATGACGGCCATTGGGGTCTATGACACTGTTGGTGAAAGTGTAGTTCCCAATGGGGAGTTCGCTGGGGTCGCTCGACACTGGCTGGGTCGTACTTCCGGTAAACGTGAAGACCCAGCTTCCGGCATGAGACGGCGGAGCTAGGAGAAGCAGGAAGGCACACAGAGCGCACACCTTTACTTAGTAAAGGTGTGCGAGGCGTGGCGGAAACGGGGGCAAAGACTGGGACGGAAACTTAGGCAAAGACGAGGCAAACAAAGCTGAGAACATGAGCGGGTCTCCTTTGCGGTCTGCACATCGCCCATAGAAGTGCTGGCGGTGGTTGCGTTAGGAACAGTATAAGGCAGAAGAGGGAGTTTGTCAAGAAACTCAGAAAATAATTTGTTAGCGACTTTGAATGGCGGATTGGGCGAGGGTGCGGAGGGTGGACAGGCCCATTTCGCCCATTAGGGTCGTGTTGAGGGTGGGCGTGTCCCAGTTCAGAGTCGTGAGGGAGGCGCGGTGGGCGATGTGGACGGGCGTCGCACTAATCCGGGTGACGCGCATTCCCGGCGGGACGAGGGTCGGGCGGCTGGGCTGGGTGCGGCGCTGCTCAAACAAGGACACCAAATTGAGGCCGTCGGAGTAGCGCAGGTGCAGGACAGGACGCTCACCAATTTTCGTGGTGGTCGCGCCGACCAGGCGGTAGCCCGCCAAAGACGCAGGCGCGGAGGCTTTGCCGGCAAGCTGAGTTCGTACCGACGCCAGTGAAACCGCCGTTTCGGCAGTGGGAAGCTCGGCGACGCGCATGGTCTTAGCAAGGCCGGACAGGGTGAAGAAAGAGCGGGACAAAACCGGGTGGTAGGTGATGTCCGAGAACGTCACCGTGACCGCCAGCTTGCCGTCGTCGCGGTAGATCTCCCGTTTCAAGATCAGGCCGCTGCCGGCGTCAATCCAGAACCTCCGGGCAAGCGTCTGGCCGGCAGGACGCTTGATCGTGACCAAATACGTCTTGCGATCCGCGACCATGTGCGGCTGAGGGTCCACGGCCAGCAGATAATTGGCCCGCAGCAGAGTATAGGAAAGAAGGTCGTCGTCGTCCAAAGCACCTGGCGAAAGCCGCCGGTGCCGCAAGATTTTCAGGTGCGGGTCGTATTCCCACTGCTGCGTCCCATCACTGACCAGAAGCCGCCCGCGCTCCACTTCCGGGTTCAGGAACTGGAGGCGCTGATCATCGGCGGGGCGATGAAATACAAGCACTTCCATAATCCGACCGGTGCGCCAGTAGGTTGTA
>CAXTRL010000012.1:0-22956 GCA_964246575.1 uncultured Armatimonadales bacterium | reverse complement strand
GTCATGCCGCTGCCTCCGGCTTGGTCGCCAGGGTTTGCGTACTTCGCGCCCAGGCCGGCATCAGCGGGATCAGCCCGGCAGCCAGCGCAGTCAGCCCAAAGCCCCACCAGTTGATTGCATACCAGGCGTAAAGGGCGCTGTGATGCGGCATTCCATAATGGTCGTACAGAGTGCTTCCAATCTGGTTGCTGAGTGTTCCGGCGAGGACAATTGCCGCCATGAACAGCCCATAAATCGTTCCTTCCACTTTGGGGGGACACGCCCGCGCGGCCAGCGTATACAGACTCAAGTTTGTCATGATGCCGACGTAAGCTCCAGCAAAAAAGACGAATTCTGCGGAAAGACGATCCCGCAGCGCAAAGCTCAGAAGGTAGGCCAGCACACCAAGCAGCCAGCCGCCCCATACCAATGCCCGCACTGAGATTCGGCGTGAAATGACAACCACGGTGAGAATGCCTAAAATGTTCCCTGCGGAGGACCACTGGCCGAGGCTGCCGATGAACTGCTTGGAAAAATGCAGCACGTCCACCTCAAAGTAAAACTGGGCTACCGCGCCGGAAGGCGTCAGAACAAAGTAAAAGACGTAAGCGATGACTGCCCATAAACTGGGGGACTTGACAGCCTGACGCAGAGCCTGAGCGGATTCGGCGCGGTCCCTTGCTTTCGCATCCCGGCGCTCGGCATGTTCTTCTAAGCTCTCGTGCGCCTGCTGCTTGTGGCTGACACGCTTCTCGTCAATCAGCAGCGTGAGTGGCAGGGCCAGCAGCGCCATAAGCGCCGCCGTGCGGAAACAGTGGGCGTAGGACCAGTTCTGGGTAACGAAGCCGCTGAGACGCGCCAAAACCACCAAAGAAAGCGCCGACGGTAGAAACTGCTGGATGCCTTGCAATCGCGGCACCGTTCCTGTCCGGTTGCCGACTCTTACCATCATGGCATCTGCCATGATCATCACTGTTACGCCTCCAGCCACAGTGATAATGACGAGAATCGCCGTGGTCCAGTACGAGGGATGCGGCAGGAGCGATAAAACGAAAAATCCGAGTGCGTCCATTAAGGTAGCCAGTGCATAATACGACCGCCGGTGGTAGCCGAATAAGGGAAACAAGTCAGAGCCGGCTCCGACAAA
This sequence comes from uncultured Armatimonadales bacterium, assembly GCA_964246575.1. Classification (GTDB taxonomy): domain Bacteria; phylum Armatimonadota; class Armatimonadia; order Armatimonadales; family Capsulimonadaceae; genus JANXMY01. Next base: position 21,830 of record CAXTRL010000012.1, on the reverse strand, counting down.
GGGGCGAAAGTAGTTGGGGGCCGCTAGAAGGATGCCGAGGGACGCAAAGGCGCTGGCTGAGAGATGAAGCTGTTCCTTGTAGAAAAACGACAGCTTTTCATTTGAAAACGTGCCGACGAGTGTGATGACGGCGACCGTTCCCGCCATCAGCAGAGCGACGCGCCAGAAGGCAGCGCTCTGCGACGGGGCGGCGGTTTTGGGTGTATAGGTTTGTGCTGCCAACAAGGTCCGCTTTCTGGAAGGTGTTTCCTAAAGAATGCGCCTGCGGCAGTGGAGGCAGCATCAGTATACAAGCGGCTCCGCTTCTTGTCAACAAGAAAGCGGCAGTCCCGGTATTTCCGGGGTCAACTGCGCGGGCCGATGGGAAGCGTGAACGCGGACGGCATGGAGCTGAGGAGGCCGGCAAGGGCGGTGTACCAGGCGGCAAGCGCCGTGGCAAGCCCGAAATAGCCGCCAAGCTGAGTCGTGCCGCCTCCCATCGCGCCAATTGTCAGCAGAAGGAAAGTCACGAACAGCAGCGCAAACACGGAAATCAAAGCCAGATTGGTCTTGAGGCAGGCTAGAAGCATGATGCCAGTGAAGATGGTCCAGCCCAGCAGGAAAAAGCCGAAGGCGGTTTCGCTGGGAATCAGCTTAAGCTGAAGCGAAGCGGCCACGGCCAGCCAGAACGCGCCATAGGAGCTGAACGCGGTCGCGCCGAACGTGTTGCCGGCCCTAAACTCCCACATCCCCGCCAAAAGCTGGGCCAGGCCGCCGTAAAAGAGCGCCAGTCCGATGACCACTTCCGCTCCCGTGAACAGCTTGGCATTCGCCGCGCTCAGAACAAACGTCGTCAGCGCAAACGCGCACAATCCCAGTGGGGCCGGGTTGGCAGTCGCGGGAGCAAGGGGCGAAGGGGCAGTAGTTCTGTCTTGTTTGCTTTCCGGTACGCTTTGGGCCATGATATTCTCCTCAACTATTGCTGAAAGTGCAACTGTTGTGATTATAACATGGGCGTCAAGAGGGTTTAATGCTCCAAAAAGTAGCGGACATTGGTGACGATCACGTCGCGGCGGTTGAGAAGGGCGAGCTTCAGCAGCGGGCCGGCTTGGTTATGCAGCAGCGCGTGCCAGAGCTTACGAGAAACCAGCTCCGGCAAAACAATCGTGACCACATCGTCGGAGCGCTCTTTCTGCACGGCATCAATGTAGCGCAGCAGGGGGCCAATCAAAGAACGGTACGGAGACTCCATGATAATCAGTGGAATGTCCGTGCCATAAGCATTCCACGCTTTTTTCAGGCCGGGCGTCCGCTCCGGGTCGGTCTCAATGTACACGGCCCGGACGTCGTCGGATGTCAGCCGGGCATAGTTCAGCGCTTCCACAATGCCCCGGTGCAGGCGCGGCAGCAGCACCAGAACTGTGTTGTGGCGGGGCGGGGTCATATCCAGGTCGTCCATGGAAAGCTCCGCCGCCATTTCCTTGTAATGCAGGTTGATTCGCAAAAAAAACACCACCATCAGCGGCATGAGGACCAGCACGATCCAGGTGCCGTAGCGCAGCGGCAGAAATGGCACGATTTTGTCGCCGTCGTCAAACTTGGACACGGCGATAATCAGCGTCACAATGCCCGTCGCGACCGCACCGAGTGCATTAAAGAACAGCGAAGTCTGCCACCCGCGCTCCCGTGTCCGCAGCCAGCGCCGGACCATGCCGAACTGGGCAATCGTAAACGACGTGAAAACGCCGATGGCGTACAAGTTCAAGAGGTTTGAGACAATGCCGTGAAAGACCAGAATCAAGATAACAGCGGCGACGGACAGCAGCAGAATGCCGTTGGAATATGAGAGCCGGTCGCCGATGTTGCCAAGCTGCCGGGGCAGAAAGCTGTCACGGGCCAGCATGGACGCAAGCTGCGGAAAGCCGGCAAACGCGGCGTTGGCGGCAATCACCAGCACCAGCGCCGTCGCGTACTGGACCACATAAAACATAAAATGCAGCGCGTGCGGCCAGGCCGTATTCGCCACTTGGCCGACCACGCTCTGGTAGCCGGGCTTGCTTTGGTCAATGTTCTGGTAGATGCCGTAGCGGTTGGCGAGAAACGTCAGGCCAAGAAACATGACTGTCGCCAGCCCGCCCATCCAGGCCATCGTCAGCGCAGCGTTCTTGTCCTGCGGCGCCCTAAAAACCGGCGTCGTGTTGGAAATCGCTTCCACGCCGGTCAGCGCCGTGCAGCCTTGTGAGAACGCCTGTAAAACCAAATATAGGCCGATGCTGTGCAGGCCGAGCTTGGCCCCATTCAGCGCGTTCCCCGCGTGAATTGCGGCGGCGGTGTGCGTGGGATGAACTGCCAGCGTCAGCAGCCCCGCCGCGACAGTCGCCAAGATGGAGAAGATAAAAAGGTACGCTGGGCCGGCAAACGCCCAGCCGGCTTCCCGAATTCCCCGCAAGTTGAGGATTGTCACGATCAAAATGGCGACAATGCATAGCGGCACCAAATGCGGCTGCAAAACGGGGTACGCCGTAATCATCGCCGCGACTCCCGCAGCCACGGACACCGCAACCGTCAAAATATAGTCAATCAAGAGGGACGCCGCCGCGACCAGCGACGGCACGGTCCCCAGATTATCCCGCGAAACTGGATATGCGCCGCCGCCTTCCGGGTACGCAAAAATGATCTGCCGGTAGGACAAGACCACCGTAATCAGCAGCGCCGCGATGCCGATGGCAATCGCCCACGCAAAATGGAGCGCCCCGGTCCCGGCCAAAATCAGAACGCCGAGGATCGCTTCCGTGGCGTAAGCGTTGGACGAAAGCGCGTCGGACGAGAAAATCGGCAGAGCCAGAAAGTTCGGCAGCTTGCCGTGTCCGAGGCCGGACGTCGGCAGGGCGCGTCCGAAGATCAGATGCCGCAGCCGCCCCAGGGCGCTGTCGTACTTATGCGGCGGCGGCAACGCCGACGGCTCAGCAGGCTGCCGCGATTTCCCTGGTATGGGCAATGGCGGGGTGGAAAGTAACATGGGGAAATGCTTTCAAATAAAGATGGGTACGCGGTCAAGAAGCAGCAGGATCATCTGACGCTATTGTACCCGGCCATCAGCAAAGTTTGCACGAGGTATGCTACAATTTGCTTGTCAAGCAATTCCGGGAAAAAGACTGCGCCAAGAAGCAGGCTCTTCTCAAACATCTATGAAAAACCTATTTCCTTATCTCGCCGTACTGCTCGCCTTCGCCGCCCCCACATGGGCGCAGGCTCCCGCTGCGCCATCCCCTGCAAAACCCGCACCACTGTTCCCGTTCGTCATTCCCTGGGATGACGACGCACCCGGCACGATCACCGACGTGTCGTTCCTAAATGCAAAGCCTGCTGGGGTCCACGGCTACGTTGTCGCAAAGAACGGCCACTTTGTTGAAACGAACACGGGGAAGCGGGTGCGATTTCTCGGCGTGAACTTTGCCGCCAAAGACGCTTTCCCTTCCCATGCCGACGCCGAAAAGGTCGCGGCCCGCCTTGCCAATCTCGGCATCAACATCGTGCGCCTGCACCACATGGACAACAGCGATTGGGGCCAGAATGCAAGCATTTGGGATTATGCCTACCAAGACCGGCAGCATTTGGATGCCGCACAGCTTGATAAGCTGGATTACTTTGTGGCCCAGCTTAAGGAAAACGGCGTGTATGTCAACTTAAACTTACACGTCAGCCGCCAGTTCTCGGCTGTCGACGGCTTTCCGGCCAGTGTCAGTCAAATCCCGACTTCGTTTGACAAGCGCGTGGACGAATTTGACCCGCGCATGATCCAGCTTCAGAAGAACTATGCCCGCGATTTGCTCACCCACATCAACCCGTACACGCACTTGCCCTATGTGTCCGACCCGGCTGTAGCCGTTATTGAGATCAACAATGAAAACTCTCTGGTCGGCGATCCGGGGACAACGCTCGGCGCGGGCTTAGACACCCTGCCGGAGCCGTTTCGCGGCGAGCTGACGGGACTATGGAACGACTGGCTTGTCAAAAAATATGGCGCGAACGCCAAATTGCAAGCCGCTTGGACAGCGGACTCGACGCCGACCGGCCCTGGCCTGCTGTTCCCGGCGTCTGCGTGGAGCATTGAGCATCAGGGAACATCGCAGGCTGAAATGCAGCCCGCCGGCCTCAGTGTTCAAGCGAATGTCACCAAGTCCGACGGCATAGCGTGGCATGTGCAGGTGCATCAAACGGGTTTGGACCTCAAAAGCGATGCCAGTTATACCGTGACGTTCCGGGCAAAAGCCGATGCTGCGCGTGTTCTGCCCGTCGCCGCGAGCCTAGATCAGGCCGACTGGCACAACGTCGGCTTGGATGAAAGCGCCGCGCTCACGACTGACTGGAAGTTGTTCTCCTACGCCTTCACCGCCCGTGACGCTGTGCCTAGTCACTGCCGCCTGGCGTTCACGCTTGGCAGCCAGGCTGGAACCGTTTGGATCAGCGACCTGCAAATTCATCCCGGCGCGGTCGCCGCCGGGCTGCCGCAAGGCCAGTCGCTCTCCACGCGCACCGTTGCCGTTCCCGCTTCCGCCCTGAAAGCCGAGCATGACGACTGGATCGCGTTCCTGGCCGACACCGAACTGCGCTATGCCGACGAAATGCGCGATTACTTGAGAAACACGCTCCATGTCCGTGCCAGCATTATCTGCTCCCAAGTCTCTTGGGGCGGCCTCACCGGCCTGAGCCGCGAAGCCGGCAGCGACTTTGCCGACAACCACGCCTACTGGCAGCATCCCACGTTCCCACACAAGCCCTGGGACTCCAAAGACTGGAACATCGCCAACACGCCGATGGTGGCTGATTTGGCGTCGGGCGGCGGCGGCACCCTGCGTGACTTGGCCGAATACCGCGTTGCCGGCAAGCCATATTCCGTCTCCGAATACAACCACCCTGCGCCGAGTGACTACCGCGCCGAGTGCCTGCCGGAGCTTGCCACGTTTGCCGCCTTTCAAGACTGGGACGCGATCTACTTGTTTGACTACGGCGCATACGGCGCGGGCGCCCAGAATGACAAAATCAACGGCTACTTCGGCATCGGCAGCGACCCCGCCAAAACCGCCTTCCTTCCCGCCGCCGCCATGATTTTCCGTTCCAGCGATTTGTCTGGGTCTGGGTCCTTAAGAACGGCGAACATTGGTTTGTTACCTGCGGATTTGGATGATCGCAAAGCCAGCGCTGTTTGGAACGCTTCCTTCGCTACCCGAACTTTAGACTTTTTGAATACCACCCTCACTGTTGACCTCTTGCCGCCGCCGAAGCCGCAGTTGCACCCGCGCGGGGGACACGCACAAGAAAGTATCATTCAGTCTTCTGGAGCGGACTTCAAACTTCTGCGGGTCTCACACGCGCCAGCAGGAGTGCAGTATCAGGCGACACTTTCTGGCGGAGCTTGCCTGGTCGGCTACGTCGGCGGGCAGACCGTGACACTGGGAGACAGCACGCTGACGTTCCCGGCATTCGGCAACAACTTTGCGGCGTTGACCTTGACGGCGATGGACCAGAAGCCGACGGCGCAGTCGGGACGCCTGCTGCTGACGCTGGTGGGGAAAGTGGAAAATCAGAACATGGGGTGGAACGCGGACCGCACCAGTGTCGGCGACCAGTGGGGCCAGGGGCCAACAGTGGCCGAAGGCATCCCGGCAATCGTGACTCTCCGCACCAACGGCCCGCGAACAGTTTGGGCGCTGGACGGCACCGGCAGGCACAGCCGGCGCGTTCCGTCCATCTATGCAGACGGCACGGTGACATTCACGGTAGGGCCTCAGTACCAAACGCTCTGGTACTCGCTGGAAAGCGGCCCTGGCTGACCCCGCTCCTGGTCGCCCTGCATCAAAAGCGAGACCTGAAAGAGGATAAAGCGGCTGAAGGCGACGAACAGTAACACAAAAAGCCCTCTTGTCACAAGAGGGCTTTTTGTGGGGTGTCTTCAGGGCCAGAACCGAGATGGGGTACCGGCTGGAAATAAAAAGGGAATGGACAGTACAAGATTCGAACTTGTGACCCCTTCGATGTCAACGAAGTGCGCTACCACTGCGCCAACTGTCCATTATAACTGTTAATAAGTGGCAAATAAAGCCAGTTTCCCGCCCCTTTTATGGTGATTTTCCGGGAACGAAGTGCTGTTATTATACTGCTGTTGTGCGTTTATGTCAAGTGCATTGGAACATAATTCCGGCATCTCCATGAAAATCCGGTGTTTGCCCAATCATGCTGTATAAAAGACAAGTTTACGTCTGGCTGAGGACCGGCAGGCCGGCCAAGTGCTGACTAACAACCTCAACCGCGTTTTCAGTCAGAGCAGCAAAGCCGCCTGCACAATTTCCCCAGGAGGCAGCTTCCTGTCCGTGTTGACACCATGCGCCATTTTGGGTATATTTACGACTAAAGCGGTAGCAATAGTAACAAAACAGAGAGACAAGCGGTGCAACTGATGACACTCCCCAATTTTATCATTTTAGGCGCTGCCAAAGCGGGTACGACGGCTGTATATTATTACTTAATGCAGCACCCGCAAATCCACGTTACCCCGCTCAAGGAAACCAATTTCTTTGCCCTGGAAGGACAGTCGCCCCGCTTTACCGGACCGGGAGATGAAAATTATGTGAATCGCCTTTCTGTCACCACGTATGATGCCTACTTGGAACAATATCGGTATGCCCAGGGCAAAAGCGCGATTGGGGAAGCTTCACCGCTGTATCTGTATCATCCACAGGCGCCGGAGCGAATTCGCCATTATGTCCCCGACACGAAGCTGATCGTGTTTGTCCGCAATCCTGTTGACCGCGCCTTCTCGGCCTTTCTGCATTTGGTGCGGGATAAGCGGGAGCCGTTTACTGAGTTTCGCCACGGCCTGCAAGCCGAAGAAGAGCGTATCGCCGCAGGGTGGGAGCATATTTGGCACTACAAACGTATGGGATTGTATCATGCCCAGCTTAAGCGGTATTACGACCTTTTTCCTCAAACGCAAATCAAGATTTTCCTGTATAAAGACCTGCGAACCAACCCTGTCGGCACCATGCAGGAGCTTTTCGAGTTTTTAGGGGTTGATCCGGCATTTGTTCCCGATATGTCGCAGCGGCACAATGTCACCGTTGATTTGCCGCCGGAACGCCGTCCTTTGCTCGCGCCTGAAGTACGAACGGAGCTGCGTGCTTATTTCCGCGAAGATGCGCTTCGCCTCCAAGACCTGATTGGCCGGGACCTTTCGCACTGGTTCCAAGACGCTGGAACTGTACAGGAAACCGAAGAATTCGGAAGCGGCATTTGAGAATTGAAAGCGCTGTTTGAAAATTGAAAGCACTGTTTGAGAATTGACTTGAAGAACCTTCCAAATATCCTGTGGGTCTGCACCGATCAGCAGCGCTTTGATACGCTGGGGTGTTACGGCAATCCCTGGGTGCGAACACCTCACATTGACCGCCTGGCCGAAAGCGGCACTTTGTTTGAGCGGGCATTCTGCCAAAATCCGCTTTGTACGCCCTCGCGCTCCAGTTTTTTGACGGGCCGCTACCCGCGCACTACCCGAAACCGGCAAAACGGGCAAAGCCTGCCCGCCGATGAAGTGCTGGTCACCAAGCTGCTGGCAGACGCAGGCTACGAGTGCGGGCTGTCCGGCAAGCTCCATTTGTCTGCGGTCCACCCGACAGTCGCGGCGGTGACGGAGCGGCGCATTGCCGACGGCTATACCACCTTTCACTGGTCGCACCACCCGGACCGGGACTGGGCGACGGGAGATTATAACGTCTGGCTGGCGGAGCAAGGCTTGGAATACAAGCGCCGGCCGTTCCAGGGATCTCGCTATGTAGAAACAAGTATGCCTGCTGAGTACCATCAAACAACTTGGTGCGCCCAAAGAGCCATTGACTTTATCGAAACCCGCACTCAGTCAGCTCAGCCCTGGCTGTTTTCAGTCAACATTTACGACCCTCACCATCCCTTTGATCCGCCTGAAGAGTTTTTGCAGCCTTATCTGGACCGCCTGGACGAGATTCCACTGCCGAATTATGTGCCGGGAGAGCTGGCAGACAAGCCGGTCTTTCAGCGGATTGACCACACCGGCGCCTATGGCGGGCAGACGGAGCTATACCCCTTTGACCGGATGGAGCCACGCGACCACCGGCTGATCCGCGCCGCGTATTGGGCCATGTGCGATTTGATTGACGTGCAAGTCGGCCGAATTATGGAGTCGCTGGAGCGAACGGGTCAGCGCGAAAACACGCTGGTTATCTTTATGAGCGATCACGGCGAAATGCTGGGCGACCACGGGATTTACCTGAAAGGGCCTTTTTTTTATGAGCCGGCGGTGCGTCTGCCGCTGATTTTTTCCTGGCCCGGCGTGATCTCGCCCGGTGTGCGAAGCACGGCTTTGGTGGAATTTGTGGACCTCGCGCCAACCTTGCTGGAAAGCGCGGGTTTGCCCCCTTATGCCGGGATGCAGGGCCGTTCTTTGTGGCCGCTGCTGACCGGTGCGGTGCCGCCCTCACAGGGGCGCGACGACATTTACTGCGAGCATTACGGAACGACTTACCCGGAGCCGGGGCGCGGCAGTGCGTTTGCGACCATGCTGCGGACCGACCGCAGCAAGCTTGTCGTCATGCACGGCGGCGGTACAGGAGAACTTTACGATCTGGAAGCCGATCCTGCCGAGACGCATAATTTGTGGCGAAGCGCCAAGCATCAAACGCTGAAGATGGAACTTCTTTTTCGTCTTACAGACCGGATGGCCTGGACCGTGGACCCCCTGCCGAGGCGCGAAGCGCGGTTTTAAGGAAGTGACTTGCGCCTGTCGTTACGACGCTATTGACAAGAAAGTCGGTTTCCAGGTATTTTGCCAGTAAATTACTAGCAAAAGTATGAAAGTGAGAATACTCCCGCATGACCCTGGAACATGACGCCCTTGCCGGGCTGATCGTCGGTATTTTGATCGGCTTGACTGGGGTAGGGGGCGGCTCCCTGATGGCCCCCATCCTCATCTACGTTTTCCACTTCAAAGCCAAAGTTGCCGTTGGCTCGGACCTGACTTACGCTGCCGTCGCCAAAATCTTCGGCTCTTGGCAGCATTACCAGCATGGCTCCGTTAACATTCGCCTTGCCTTGCAGATGGCTATCGGCAGCGTTCCTTCTTCCCTGCTGGGCATCTGGCTGCTGCATAAAGTTGATCAGCGCAGCAGCGCGGCCGCCGAATCATTGATCACGCACCTGCTTGGGTTCGTCCTCATCCTCGTGGCATTGACGCTGATTGTGCGCTCCATCCCAGCCGTCAGTCGGCGGCTGACCCTCAAGGCGGCAGAGCCGCACGCCCCCCGCAGCATCGGCTGGGCGATTGGGATTGGGGCCGTGTTCGGCTTCATGGTAGGCATTACTTCTGTGGGCGGCGGAGCGCTCTTTGGGGTCGCGCTGATCCTGGTGTTTGGCCTGGGCATGAAAGAAGTCGTTGGTACAGACATCTTCCATGCGGTGATCCTGTCAGGAGCAGCAGCCCTGGGGCACATTGCCATTGGGGACGTAAACTGGGACTTGGTAGGTGGTCTGCTTTTGGGAGCAATTCCAGGTATTTTGATTGGCAGCCGCCTGGCGACGCGGACGCCGGAATTTGTACTGCGTCCGACTCTGGCGACGGTGCTGCTGGCATCAGGCCTAAAAACACTTTTTTCGCACTGATTTAAGAGTGTCACCGGGGGGTCACGCCTGCCGAAAGCAACAGGACGGCGGCAAGCGGAGCGGAGCGAAAGCCGGCGATGACTGTGGTGGTCCTTAACCGTGCGCGGGCGGACACGCTGCGTTAAGCTGGAATTGCCCCAGTGACCGCCCGGCTCCAAATGGCCGCGTGTCAAGTACACCCAAAATCCGCGCACCTGCGTGGAGCCGCACACGTCACAGCCGCGAGAAACCAGTCCAGATGTTTACTGGAAAAAGAGTATACTCAGCGCCGCCGGAAACATTAAAACGGAGCGGTGGCCGCAGGGAAAACTTGACAGCCGTTTTGCGGGCGTGGTATACTGCCTTGTTCTTATTTGCTCGTTCGCTGAGTAAGTAGGAAAGCATTTGAACGGCAGGGGGGTGGAAATCAATGACCCAGATTCAGGTCCGACCCAACGAATCGCTGGACAGCGCGTTGAAGCGCTTCAAGAAGCAATTGCAGCAAACCGGCATCTTGAAAGAAGCGCGGGAGCATGAGCATTACGAAAAGCCGAGCGACAAGAACCGCAAAGCAAAAGCTGCGGCGATCCGCAAGGCCAAGCGCAATGAAGAAAAAGAAGGCTTGAACAAGTAGCCTTCCAGCCCTACCCGGACGCACGCTTTTCTCGTGACAGACAAAGGCGTGCGTCTTCTTTGTCTCGGAATTTCCGTAGAATTTTGAGTAGTTAGCTCTGCCCTATGGCAAGAGATCCATTCGCTTTAACTTCATCCCTTCAGTCCCTGGGACGCCTTCCGCGCCGGCGCAAGCCGCGCACCAAAGAAGGGCGACGCGCCGGGCTGCTCGCGGGTCTGTCTGCACTGCGGGGCTGGTTCGCCCGCTGCGATTGGGGCCGGGTGGCGCTCCTGTTCGGCACCGTTGCCGTACTGTCCGCGCTACTGTCCCTGCACCTGCTGCCGGACAAAGTCGCCCTGCAAGTCGGCGAAGTGAGCGGCCAGGACGTTCGCGCCCTTCGCACCGTGCGCTACCTCGACGACAGCGCGACCAACTCCCTGCGAGCCGCCGCCGCCGAGCAGGTGGAGCCGGTGTATTCGTCCGCCCATGCCGGATCGGAAGCGGATGAAACCATCACTGATGTTTACCAGCGGCTGCGGCGCGACCAAGTCGCCCGCACTGACCCCGCGCGTGCGTCCGCCGACCTGCGCCGAGAAGTCGGTCTGCTGGTAGACCCCGCTGCTTTGGCCCCGCTGATCAATCCCCGCGCCGGTGCGTACCATTTGGACCAGGCCGAGCGGCTGACCCATCAAGCGGTCCACGATGCGATGGACCGCGAAATCCGCGACGATCACCCCGGCGATCTGGCCGAAGCGCGGCAGGAAGTCACTGGAAAACTTTCGGCATCGCTGCTGCCCCGCACCCATGTTCCGGGCGTTCTCGCGATTGCCCGCGCCGTGACCCAGCCGAACCGCCTGCTGGACAAAAACAAGACGGCTGGCGCGGTGGCGGGAGCGGAGCGGCTGGTCGCGCCGGTCTACAATCAGGTTTTTGCCGGCGACAGCGTGATCCGCACCGGCCAGATCGTGACGCCGGGGACCATCGCCAAGCTCCGGGCGCTCGGCCTGCAAAACCCGCGCCTGGACCCCGGCACAGTCGCAAGCATCGCCGGGTTAGTCGCGTTCATGGTGGGCCTGGTGTGCTTCTGGCTGGCACGGGACTATTCGCGTGTGTATGCGTCCACAAAGACGCTGCTGCTGCTGTCCCTGCTGGTCACGCTGGGCGTTTTGGGCCTGCGCCTTGGAAGCGCGGTACTGGGTGTTCGGCTGTCCACGTCCCAGTTCGGCTATGTGGGAATGCTTTGGGTGGCGGCAACTGGAATGCTGATTGCGGCGCTCATTCAGCCTCGCATTGCAATGCTGGTCACGGCGCTGCTGGCCGCGCAGTCGGGTTTGGCTCTCGGAAACGACCTGCGGTTTTCTATCTTGACGCTGGTGTCTACCTGGGTCGCCATTTACGCCGTGTCTGACCTGCGAAGCCGCAGCGATGTTCTGCGGGCGGGCGGGATACTGTGCGCGGCCAACGTTGTTTTGAGCCTCATGGTCGGCCAGATTCAAGGCGACACGCGCCCGGACATGAGCCAGTCCTTGATTTGGGCCTTCTTTTCCGGCCTGCTGTCCGTGGCCGTGTTCGGCGTCAGCGCCGCGCTTTTTGAGAGATTGTTCGGCATCACGACCCCGCTGGGCCTTTTGGAGCTGTCTGACCCGAACCGGCCTCTGCTCCGGCGCTTCTGCGAGATTGCCCCCGGCACTTACACGCATTCTATTTTGGTCGGCAATTTGGCCGTTTCCGCCGCCGAAGCCATCGGCGCAGACGCGCTTTTGTGCCGGGTTGGGGCTTTGTACCATGACCTCGGCAAGATGCAGCGGGCGCAATTCTTTGTGGAAAACCAGGCCGGCGGTGACAACGCGCATGAGCGCCTGAACCCGTCCCTTTCCGCTCTCGTCGTCACCGCCCATGTCCGCGAGGGACTGGAAATTGCCGAGCGCGAAAAGCTGCCGCCGGTGATTAAAGCGTTTATTACCGAGCATCACGGCACCAGTTTGATCCGCTACTTCTACCATCAGCAGTGCGCGGGGGACGACTGTGAGGCCGCGCCTGTTTTAGAGCAGCAGTTCCGCTACGGCGGCCCAAAGCCGCAAAGCCGCGAGACGGCCATTTTGATGCTGGCGGACAGCGTGGAAGCCGCGTCCCGCACGTTGGAGCGTCCAACGCTTGGGCGCATTGAAGATTTGGTCACGAAAATTATTGACGGTCATCTCGCCGACGGCCAGCTTGACGAATGCGACTTGACCCAGCGCGACCTGCGCGGCATCCGCGAAGCGTTTGTGCGCCTGCTGTCTGGAATGCTCCATTCCCGGATTGACTACCCCGAAATGCTCAAAGAGCCGGTCCGCAAGCCTGCGGACCTTTCCCTGCCGACAACGCCCAATGCCACTTTTGATCCAATACCGGACCGCATTGCCGCCGGGTCTGAGCGCCCCGGCGATCTTGACCGGCCTTCTGGCGGCTCTCTTGCGGCATAAGGGTGTCCTAAACGACCCGGAAATCAGCCTGGTTTTTTGCGACGACCCGTTCATCCAAGCCCTGAACGCCGCGTACCGGGGCAAAGACAAGCCGACGGACGTTCTTTCGTTCGCCCAGGACGACCCGCAAACGCTCGGCGACATCGTCCTCTCTGTTCCGACCGCCGCCCGCCAGGCCGAAGCCGCCGGCTGGCCGCTGGAAAGCGAGATCGCCCTGCTCGCCGTTCACGGCCTCCTGCACCTGCTCGGCTATGACGACGAAACCGAAAAGGGCGCGTGGGACATGCAGCGCCGCACCGAAGCCGTGCTGACCGAGTGCGGCGTTGCCGTTCCAGAGGCGGGAATGCATCCGTTTTTTGTGGAAGAGCCAAAATCCATGTAGGGGCAGACCCCCGCGTCTGCCCTTATCTTATCCCTCTCTTGCTTATTACCCTGCGCCTTTGGCACAAGAAAGCAAGACAAACAAACGGGCAGACACGGGGGTCTGCCCCTACATAAGAGGCGACCGCAGAGATAAGGCGCGCCAGTAGTTTGTTTGTTCTATGCGCCAAGTACCCAGGCCGAAAAACCACCTAGATTCGTTTCGCTACGCCGTGGAAGGCATTGTCCATGCGTTCCGCACCCAGAAGCACATGCGGTTCCACTTTTTTACCGTGGTGCTGGTGCTGCTGATTGGGCTGCTCCTGCGGCTGTCGCGGGTGGAAATGGCGATCCTGTTTGTGGTCGTGTCCGGCGTCCTTGTCGCCGAGATGATGAACACCGCGATTGAAAGCGTCGTGGACATGGTGACGCAGACCTATCACCCGCTGGCGAAGCTCGCCAAAGACATTGCGGCGGGGGCGGTGCTGATTGCGTCCATCACGGCGGCGGTGGTCGGCGGAATTTTGTTTTTCGGCTCCAACAAGCTCGCCCAGCTTCATTTAGAAGTCAAGCATGACCCGCTGCCGGTGACGGTCATTCTCACCGTCGTGGTGCTGGTCTTGATTATCGTGCTGATTTCCAAAGTGCTGGGTCAGAAGGGGTCTATCCTGTCCGGTGGTATTGTCAGCGGACATTCGGCGGTGTCGTTTTTCCTCGCGTCCACGCTGATTTACCGGGCGATGGACTACTTTACGGGGATTTTGGCCCTGCTGCTGGCGTTTCTGGTGGCCCAAAGCCGAGTAGAGGGAAAAATACACACGCTTCAGGAAGTTGTTATCGGCGGCCTCTTAGGGATTTTGTTCACTTGCGGCGTTTACTTTGTGCATATCTTTCCGGCTCATTAATCCCATTTTATGGAACCTTCTCACAGTTACGCCCTTCTGGCCCTGCTTCTGCTGACACTGCTGAATGCGTTTTTTACGCTGGCGGAGATCGCGCTCAACACGGTCCGCAATGCCCGGCTTCAAGACCTGATTGAAGAAGGCGGCGAAGACGCGGAAGCGGCGGGCAGCGCCCAGCTTCTTTTGCGGCAGCCGACTCGTGTGGTGGCGACGGTTCAGGTCGGCATCAACTTGGCGTCGTTTGGCGTTGCGTCCATCGCCGCGTCCGTGCTGGCCCCGGACTGGGCGCGTCATCTGCCGCCGCGACTTACTCAGCACCCGGTTCGACTGATGACAGTTCTGCTCACCCTGCTGGCGGCGCTGCTGACAATTGTGGTCGGCGAAATTGTCCCGCGTTCGGTTGCCTTGCGCCGACCCGGCGAAACCGCCCTGCTGGTAGCCCGGCCTTTGCGCTTCTTTATTGTACTGTTCGCGCCGCTGGCGACAGTGGCGCTTGCCTTGTCTAACTTAATCGTGCGGCCTTTCGGCCTGACCGCGACGTTCGCCGCGCCGATGATTACCGAAGAAGAGCTGCGGGCGATGGTGGAAGCCAGCGCCCAGTCGGGAGCGATTTAAGAAGACGAAAAAGAGATTATCCGCAACGTCATCTCGTTTGGCGACACGGACGTGCGGCAGGTAATGACGCCGCGCATCGATGTCAAGGCAGTTGACGCCGGGGCGGGCCTGCCGGCTCTTTTAGAATTGATTGTCGAAAGCGGCCACTCGCGCATTCCCGTTTATGAGAACAGCGTGGACACGATTGTCGGTATTGTCCATGCCAAAGATTTGCTGCCGGCGCTGGCTCGCGGCGAGCGAGACTTGAACCTGCGCCCGCTGATGCGCCTGCCGCTGATGGTGCCGGAAAACCGGCGTATCGACGACCTGCTGGATGAGTTCCGCCGCTCCAGCGTTCAACTGGCGATTATCCAGGACGAGTACGGCGGCACGGCGGGCCTCGTCACGGTGGAAGACCTGCTGGAAGAGCTAGTCGGCGAAATTCAAGACGAGTATGACCAGGAAAACGCCCAGTTCCAGACGCTTGCGCCCGGTGTGTACCGTCTTGATGCTCGCATGGCGATTGACGACCTCAATGATCTGCTGGATTTAGATCTGCCGCACGAGGATTTCGACACGATCGGCGGCTTCGTCTTCGGCCAGTTTGGCCGCCAGCCCGAAGCCGGCGAGTCGGTTGAGTACGAGAACTTAGAGTTTACTGTTGAAAAGACCGATGGCCGCCGGGTGGATCAAATCATGCTGAAAATGGCCGCGAACGGGACAGAGGCGTAAGAGTAGGGGTAGAGCAAGCCCTACCCCTACATGGATCATCGAAAGAACAATTATGCTGGAACTTACGCAGGTCATCAGCGACATTCAGAAGATGGGGACGGAGGCGCGAAAGCGAGGCGACAAGACAGCCGCGCAAATGCGGACGGCGCTGGCGCAGGCACGGCTTGACCCGGACGCCTGGGCGGCGACGCGCCCGCAGCGGGAGTCCTTGCCAAAGCCGTCGTGGCTTGCCGCTGACTGCCGCGATGTCCCGCCGTCATATACTGTTGCACTGCCGCCCGGTGTTCCTGACACCTACACGGCGCTTGCGACCGATGGCTCCCAAATCCCGCTGGACCGCCATGCCGTCGCGCCCTGCTACTTGATTAATGTCGGGCAGATCGCCTTGCACTACGGCACAGGCGAGCGGCCTACGCTGGCGTCGCAGGCCACGCTGCATTATAAAGACGAAGACTTGTACCAGACGGAAGGTGGTGGGGACCCGGTGCCGCTGTCGGACAAAATCATCGCCAACCGGCGTTTGCTTGCGGAAAGTGCGGCTCTGGCGGCGTTGATCGAGACGCATCAAGACCGCGAAGCCATCGCGCTGGTGGACGACCCGCTGATTGTCTGGACGCCGCAGGGCGAGTCGGAAGCCGAGCAGCGGCGGATCATTGACGGCTTCTGCGAGATGCTGAGGGCCGGGCAGGCACATCAAACGCCGGTGGCAGGCTATGTCAGCCGCCCGGCGCACCGGGACGTGGTCGGCGCACTGCGCCTGACCCTCTGCGAACCGGGCTGTCCGCATGACACGAAAGACCTGTGTGCGGAGCTTGCGTCGCTGACCGATGTGCAGCTCTTTCATCCCCTGCTGCCGCGTCCCGGCGACCGCTCGCCCCTATTCGGCAGCACGGCCCGCAGCTTGGACTTGTACCCTGCCGAGCAGCGCATCGCGTTCTTTTACTTGAACGCCGGCACGGAGATTGCCCGCGTGGAGGTGCCGCTGTGGGTGGCGGAAGACGCCGACTTGACGGAGCGTGTTCATCGCCTCTGCTTTGATCAGGCCCGCAAAGGCCAGGGCTACCCGATTGCGCTGGCGGAAGCGCATGAGCGGGCGATTGTACGCGGCCCGGAGCGCGACGTTTTCTTTCGGCTGGTAGAAAATGCGTTTGTCCGCGAGAACCTGCCCGCCCTTCAGACCCGCAAAGCGCTTTCCAAGCGCACCCGCGTTCTGTAAGCGCCACCTGTCCAGGGGGCAGCAAGCCAAAATTAGCATTATCTTCTGTCCCCTGGACAGGCGGTGCTTCTGAGTACCTTCCAGCGAGTAACTTTAGTCACTCGTTATTTTTTGCCTTGCATTCCGCTTCCCATTTACGATATAATAAAGAAATGACACTTGTAAGCAATCTCCATCCTGAGCCGCTCCTCGACCCCGTGCCTCCGGCAAAGCGCGGCGGGTACACGGTGCTGACGTGGGGCTGCCAGATGAACGAGGATGACTCGCAGCAGATGGCGGCGATGCTGGAAAATCAGGGATACACGAAAGCCGAACGGGTCGAAGACGCTTCGGTCATTCTGCTGAATACCTGCTCGGTGCGAGCAAAGCCGGAGCGCAAAGTGTACAGCAAGCTTGGCGAGCTGCGGGAGCTGAAAGTCGCCAATCCGGAGCTTGTCATCGGCGTCTGCGGCTGTATGGCCCAGAAAGAAGCCCCGGAAATCCGTCGCCGCGCCCCGTATGTGGATTTAGTCGTCGGCACCGGCCAGATTGACCGCGTTCCGGCGCTGGTCGAGCGGGTGCGCTCCGAGCGGATCGCAATCATTGACACCGCCCTGCCGTCGCGCAAGGACCGACACGACAAGGGAACGCCTGCGCGGGTTCTGAGCGGGCTGATGCCGAAGCTGAAGTCATTCGTGTCTATCTCCTATGGCTGCGACAAGTTCTGCGCGTTCTGCATTGTCCCGATCACGCGCGGCAAAGAGCGCTCCCGTCCTGCCGACGAGATTGTGCTGGAAGTGGAGCGGCTGGCGTCTTTGGGAACCAAAGAAGTGACCCTGCTCGGCCAGACCGTGAACTCTTACGGCAAGTTTTTGGATCAGCCCTGTTCGTTTGCGGAGCTTTTGACCCGCCTGAACGCCATTGAAGGCATTGAGCGCATTCGCTACACGTCGCCGTACCCGAAAGACTTTCACCAAGACGTGATTGATGCCATCGCGCATCTGCCCAAAGTCTGCGAGCAGGTGCATATGCCGGTGCAGGTCGGGGATGACAACTTGTTAAAGCGCATGGGTCGGGGCTACACGCTGGACCAGTACAAAGACATTGTCGCCCGCCTGCGCTCGGCTGTCCCGGACGTCGGCCTGACGACTGATTTAATGCTCGGCTTTCCCGGCGAGACCGGCGAAGAATACGAAAACACGATGCGCTTTGTCGCCGAAACCTGCTATGACTCAGCGTTCATGTTCGCGTACTCGCCCCGCGAAGGCACAAAAGCCGCCGTTTTGGACTGCCAAGTCCCCGAAGAAGTCAAGCTGGAGCGCTTGAACGCCTTGATTGCCTTGCAGAACGAAATCACGCTGGAACGAAATCGCAGCCAAGTCGGTACTGTGTATGAAGTGCTGGTCGAGCGGCGCAGTCCCAAAGACCCGCTGAAGTGGACGGGCTTGAACCGCCAGGGCAAAACGATCAACTTCCCGTCGCCGCGCGACTTGCAGGGCCAATTGGTGCAAGTGAAAGCCGTCAAGTCGCACCTGTGGGGCTTTACCGGCGAGATGCTCCCCGCCCGCTCGGAGCGCGGCTTAGAGCTGATGATGGCGGAGTAGGAACGGCCCCCACCCCTCTCTCACGAAGTGGGGGAGGGGTATGCCTGCGGCATTACTGCGTATCGGTGCGAAGTACCGGGGGTGGGGGAACTCTTTGGAGCAACAATTATGAGCAAAGGCAAAAAAGTCGCCCTGTGGTCCGTCCTGTCTGTCCTTGTCGTTTTTGGCGTGGGAGTGGGATGGGTACTGCGTAGCTACGGCAAAATTATTCGCTCCGGGGGCGGGATGCAAGGTATCCGCGATACCCTCGGTGGCATTGGTCAAGCGACGTTTGCGCCCAAAGAAGGCTTTCCAGGGCAGGACAAGCTCACCATTGTCTGCATGGGGATTGACGATAGCTGGACCAACAGCGACGTTTCCTATACGTCGCAGTCCCGCACCGACACGCTGTTTGTGATGACTTTGGACCTCAAGACCAAAAAAGCGACCATGCTGTCCATTCCGCGCGATACCTACACCCATATTGCCGGCACCAACATCACGACCAAGATTAATAGCGCTTACTCAACCGGCGGGCCGGAGCGAACCGTCGCCACCGTGAATGAATTTTTGGGAACAAGCGCCGATCACTATTTAGTTCTGAACATTGACGCCACCAAAAAGATGGTGGACGCGCTGGGCGGCGTGGACGTGGACGTGGAACACCCCATGCACTACCACGATAGCTGGGGCCATCTGTCTATTGATTTGCAACCCGGCGAGCAGCATTTGGATGGCAACAACGCTGTCGGTTTTGCCCGCTACCGGCACCCGGACGCTGGCAAGCGTCCGACCCCCGAAGACGGCGACGAGCGGCGGATGTACCGCCAGCACGTCCTGATGCGGGCGATGGTGGATAAAGCGAAGAACTTCGCCAACCTCGCGCAGGCTCCTCAATTGGCCGATGTCGCCATGTCCACCGTTCGCACGGACTTCACGCGCCAGCAAATACTCGACATCGCCGCCATTTTCAAGGGCGTTCAGCAGCAGGATATCCAAACTGCGTCAATCCCCGGCGACGACTTCCGGGGTCCGGGCGGCGCGTGGGATTATGCGATCAAACCGGAAGTCGCTCATGCGTATGCGAACTGGCTAATCAAAGGTGACGAAGCCGCCGCGCGTTCCCTGACGCCGGTGATCATCAAAAACGGCACAGGAACGCCGGGCCTGGCCCAGTACGCTGTTAATCAGCTTAAAGTCCAGGGCTACACTGATGTTCGCAACGGCGGTAACGCCGCCCCCGCCCGCGTTCATCTGGCGTCGTCGGAAACAAACGCCAAGCCGGAAGCGGCCCGGACCCTGATGCTGGACACGGGTGTTCCCGACCCCAGAGCACCGCAGGACTTGTCGGTCCTGCTCGGCGTCGAATACCCCGTGACCCAGCGCAAGCCGGTGAAACCTAACAAAATGGGCTGGACCCCGCCGACCGCGATCACCATCACGCTCGGCCAGGATTACGCCGCCGCCGTCAAAGCCAGCGGCGGCCTGCTGAGCCGGGACGTAGTTTCCTCCACCGGCAGCGCAGCGACAGGCGCGAATTAGGACATCCCATTTGAACAATCCTCTGCCGCTTTCCCTCCTCGCGTGTCTTTGCTTCGGCAGCCTGCTTTCCGCCGCGCCTGCCTCCGCCCAGCAAGCGATCCCCGCCGTGCCTGCTTCCGCGCCGACGTTGCAAAATCCATACAATCTGGCGCAGAAGATTGATGGCAATTACCTCACGCCGCTGCTAATACTTCGTCCGCTTCGTGCTTCCTACACCGCTTCTCCTTTGTGGCATGACTCGTATTTTGAGGCATTAGGGGAAGATGAATCATTTATCGGCAACTACGCGGAAGCCGTCGCCGATTATGACCATGCCGGTTCGCCGCCCGCGTTGCCTACAGCCACCGACCTCAAAGCGATTGCTGATGCAGAAGTGTTGCTGAAAGCTTACACAACGGTAGATGCACGGGAAGCAATTTTAGCTCTCGCTTCCTCCCGCCAGGCCGTTTTTATTAACGAAGCCCATCATGTGCCAATGGGCCGGGCATTTACGTTGTCTTTGTTGCGTGGCCTGTACGCTGAAGGGTTTCGCTACTTCGCCGCCGAGACATTAAGCGAAAAAGACATGCTGCTCCAGAAGCGCGGCTATCCGACCATCAGCTCCGGTTACTATACACGGGAGCCGGTCTTCGGCGATTTGGTCCGTACCGCTATTAAACTCGGCTACAGAATTGTTCCTTATGAATATGAAGGGGCGCAATTATCCGACCCAATCGCGCGGCAAAATCAGCGGGAGCGCGGCGAGGCCCAAAACCTGTACGACCGTGTTTTCAAGACTGACCCCAACGCGAAGGTACTAGTCCACGCGGGATATGAACACATTGCTAAAAGGAGTGCAACCTGGAACCTACCGCCAGGTGCCATTACACTGAAAGCCGCTTCCGGCAAAGTTACGTTTATGGCGCTTTGGTTTGAGCGTATCTCGAAAATCGTGCCGCTGTCTGTTGACCAGACCGAGATGATAGAATCAAGTATCCCGCAGTATGAAGACCCGCCTTATGTGGCGGCGATTGCAGACAATCTTCTTCAAGATAAGCCGGTCGTTCTGAAAGACAAAGCCGGGCATTATTACGCCGATGTAAAGCATCCCGACGCTTATGATCTTTACGTCTTCCACCCGCGCACATTGTACGAGTTTGGGCGTCCGATGTGGCTCAGTATGAACGGTCTGCGGCAGGCGTATGTGCTGCCCAGTGATTTAGGCGTTCCCGCCGGCACTTCGGCGCTGGCGCAGGCATTTTACGAGAACGAGCCTGCGGCGTCGGCTGTTCCCATAGACCAGGTAGAAGTCAAGCCGGACCTCGGCCCGCTGCCGGCGCTGATGCTGCCGCAAGGCTTGTTTCACCTGCGGGTCGTCAATGGAGCCGGGCAGGTGCTGCGCGAGTGGCATATTGACCGCAACGGGGCGACGCCGTGAACCGGGAGGCCAGAAAACCACGGGTTGAAATCCGTGGCTGAAGAGCCTTCGGCTGGCTGTCCTGCGGACAGAAGAATGGGCATGGTAGCTGGCTTCTCTTTTGTCCGTAGGACAATCGGCGCGAAGCGCCCTCCAGCCATGCAATTCATTGCGTGGGTTCTTATTCGTAGTTCATATTCCGTAGTTTTTGTTCTTTTTCTGCTATAATAACAGCATACTTTTTGCGAACAGGTGTACGATGGATTACCTCAAAACCAACCTGACACCCATGCTCAAGCAATACTTCGACATCAAGGCCGAGCGCCCTGATGTCGTTTTGCTGATGCGGGTGGGGGACTTTTATGAAGCTTACGGCGACGACGGCGAGATTATTGCGCGGGAACTGGAAATCACCCTGACAGGCCGGGAGGTGGTTGGGGCTAGGGTTCCGATGGCGGGCGTTCCCCATCATGCGATGGAGCGGTATGTGGCGCGTCTCATCGGCAAAGGCTACAAAGTGGCCGTGTGCGATCAAGTGGAAGACCCCAAGCTCGCCAAAGGGCTGGTCAAGCGCAAAGTAACGCGGGTGCTGACGCCCGGCACGATTGTGGAAGACGCGATGCTGGACGCCAAGACCAATAATTACTTGGTCGCGGCAGTGACCGGCGCGAAGATGCCGAGCGGGGTCGGGGTGGTGGACGTCTCTACCGGCGAGTTTCTGGCGACCGAGATGCCCTGCGACGCGGGGGCCGACAGCGTCGTCGAGGAAATCATGCGCTTGCAGCCCGCCGAGTGCCTGCTGC
>CAXTRL010000011.1:0-23814 GCA_964246575.1 uncultured Armatimonadales bacterium | reverse complement strand
ATGACGCAAAGGTATACGAGGCGGTTAACGATGACGCGACTGACACTCACCCTGCTAGCCCTAGCCGGCTTGTCGATGCCCGCCCCCGCGCAGACCGGAGCGCCGACGCAGACCACAGCGCCGACGCCGGGAATCAACACCAACCAAATCAAGGACGGCGCGGTCCAGCGGCACAATCTGAATACGGCGACGTCCGGGCAGGCCGTCATCACAAAGGTCGTGGCCGGGCAGGGAATCACCCTTTCGTCCACCGGCATGGACAGCGGCACAGGCGATGTGACCATTTCCGCCGCTGGGACGGGCGTCACGAGCGTGAACGGGCGCAGCGGCGCGGTGGGGCTTTTGGGAAGCGACCTCCCCGCGTTCGGCGCATCCGGCAGCGGACATGCACCGGGCGCAGTGCCGGACCCCGGTTCCAGCGCAGGCGTGACGCACTTTTTGCGGGAAGACGGCACTTGGGGCATTCCGGCGGGGACAGGCGGCGCGGGAAACGGCACGGTCACGAGCGTGGGGCTGACCATGCCGGGGGTACTGTTTTCCAGCACCGTTTCCGGGTCGCCGGTCACGACGGCAGGGACGCTTGCGCCATCTTTGTTGACCCAGTCGCCGAACACAGTTCTAGCTGGGCCGGCTTCGGGAAGCGGGGCGACGCCGACGTTTCGCCCTCTCGCGCCGGCGGATTTACCGGGCGTAGGAACCGCCGGCACTTACGGAGATGCCGCGCATTATCCGGTGGTGACGCTCGACGGCTACGGGCGGGTGACGGCGGTGACGACGCAGGCGGCGGCAGGATCAACAGGCCCGGCGGGGGCTACTGGGCCACAAGGGGCGACAGGTCAGACGGGTGCCGCTGGGGCGACAGGCGCACAAGGTCCGGTAGGCACGAGCGGCACAAATGGAGCTAACGGCGCGGCAGCCACGGTCGCAGTCGGCACGACGACGACGCTTGCGGCGGGAGCGGCGGCCACGGTTACCAACAGCGGCACATCCAGCGCCGCCGTCTTCAATTTTGGCATTCCGCAGGGACAGTCCGGTGCGGGGGGAACGGGGGGAACGGGCGGCATCGTCACCGTGGCCGTCTTGCCGACGGCGTCCGCCTCTACGGCGGGCAGCCTGTACCGGGTCGCCTACGCGACGAGCAGTGTCAACCTGGGGACTTATTCCGGCGCGACGCTCTTCGATAACGGTGATGGGTACTCAAGCTATCCCTATTCCAATATCTTCGACGGCAGCACGACAAACTTTGGCACTGGCAACGCGTCAAGCGGAGACTACTGCGGGATAGACTTTGGGGCGGGGAACACAAGAGTCATCACTAGCATTCAGTACTGGCCGCGCTCAGGATACCCATCACGCGCCACCGGCAACGTGTTCCAGGGCAGCAACACGAGCGCAAGCGCAGGCTACGTCACTCTTGCGACTATTTCGACTACTCCGACTGACGGCCAATTCACAACCTACGCAGTCACCAACACAACTGCCTTTCGCTGGTTTCGTTACTATGCTCCCTCGAATTATTGTGACGGCGCAGAAATGATCGTCACCGGAAACGCTCCTGTACCGGACACGCTCTGGGTCACGATTCAGCAGACTGCTGGCGTCTACGCATGGAAACAATTCAGCCTACCGTGATTTTTCCTAAATTCTCAGTTTGCCTCTTTTCGGGTGCTTCTGGAATGAGAAGCACCCGGAGCGCGGCCCTGCGGCGTACATAGGCACGGTAGGGCAAATCCACGCCGTGCAAAACGATGACGGCAGCCGCGACCGGCAGGGTGAGGTAAACCCAAAATGAACGCTCGGCATCGCCGCCGGCCAGCAATACGAGTACCGGCCAGTGGACCATGTAAAGGGGATACGACAAGTCGCCGAGATACGCAAGCTGCCGCCCATGCCGCGTTTTCACCTGACTGCAATAGATGAGTGCAAACACGGTGACGCCCACCGTGAGCGGGCCGTAGTCACCGACTCCTGCCGGATGGGCGCAGGCCCCCAGCAGGGCAAGGACCGTCAAGAGTGCTTTGGCCCGCACGGCCTTTTGATGCTGATAAAACCAAAAACCAAGCAGGAAGGCCCAGCCGCAAAACAAGCTGCCTTCGCCGTACCGAAGCTGCGTAAAATCCGTGTGTGTGAGCCGTCCGTAGTTGACGAAGGCCAGCAGTGACAGCCCTATCAGGGCCAGAAGGACCGGCGCGGACAAACGCTGAAAAACTGGGGCAAGCGCGTAAAGTTGCACTTCAATGCCGAGTGTCCATAGCACCCCATTCGTTGCCATCGGCATGGTCAGCACCCCGCCGATGAACAGGGCGTCGGCGATAAACTCACCGACGGAGTGCGGAGCCTGAATAATGCCGTAGCCATTGGTGCTGACCATCGGCCCCCAGATCAGAAACGGCAGGACGCTCAAAAGGAAGCCAGCGAAATAGACGGGGTAGATGCGGTTGATCCGCCGCTCGTAGTATTTCCAGCCGCCCGCTTCCCGCGTGAGAGACGCGGAAATACTGAAGCCGCTTAGGATGAAAAACGAAATAACAGCATCGAACGGGTCGAGGTGGACGATCTTCTCGGCCCACTGCGGAATCACGCTAAAATGCGCCACATGCCCGAACAGGACAATGGCGGCGAGGAAGAAGCGGACTCCTCCGAGTATGGCCCATTGATCGCTCGCCTTTGTCTGTGTAACCATTTTCGTCTCCTCGCCACATTCTTCTTGCCTCATTGTAACAGGTCGCGCAGCTCGGCATCAATGCTATTTAACTCAGCATCAATACCGTCCAGCGCCGCTTGCGCTTCCATCCGCCGGCGCTCGGCGTGTTCCCGCATGTCGGTGAGGGCATCCTGTTTGGCGGCGGCTAGGGTGTTCCTGTCCGGGCCGTGCCGCATGCTGAACTGCCCGATCCCATCGAGGATGAAGTAATTGACAACAGCAACGAGATTATCGCCAAAATCAGCGCGGTAACGAACCGACCCATTGGGAAACGGCGTCTCCACCCAGCCGCCCTGTTTGAGGATTGCGGACCCAGCACTTGTCGACTCGGAACTCATTTGCGGACATCTCCTATTGCGTCATTCATAGTATTGCGTCACTCATAGCCCATTGTAACACGAAGAAGCCAATCCTGCAAAGCGTTCAAGATGGGGAGCGGATTTACAGCGTCACGGGCGCAGGCGCGGCAACAGCGGGGGCATTGACCCTCAGCAGCGTCCTTGAGCGGGTTGTGAGCTAATCTTGAGCGGGTTGTGAGCTAAGAAAAAACTATGGATTACCCCATCACGGTGCTGCTGCGCTCGGCGAATGCCAGCGGGCCAGGCGACGGCTTGACCTACACGCTTTCGACGCAGCAAAAGAACCCGGCCACCGGCTACGTAAATTACCCGCCCGACCTGGTCGGCTTTCCGCAGAGCTTCACCAACACCGGCCCTCAGCAGTTTGCCTGCACATTCAACGTCACCAGCCTTGCGGCGCAAATAATCACTCTTTACTACACGGCGACGGACCCAAACAGTCCTCCCAACCAGCAAGGCGGGCCAAACAAGTACCTGGAGTTCTCCGGCGAAGTGTATCCCGTCGGCAGCACCGGCCCGCAGGACACCGGCCCCGGCGTTGCTTACCCCAATCCCACCTCGGGAAGTTTTACTGCATCGTTATCTTTGGTTGATTCCAAGTCCGGGGTAGGAGAAACGGGCTTCACGCTTGGGCAGCGTCCTCAGTGGAACAGCGTCGCCAAAGACCTTCCCTTGACGCTGCCGACGCCGCCGCCGCAGGGTATATCGGGCGGCTCAAACTACACGAACGTCGACGAATGCTTTACCTATAATGCGACTTCTTACGAGGCGACTGGGTACACGGGGCAAACAAATACAAATGCTTATGCCCAGTATCAAAGCGATATCCGGGTAATCGGAGTGCGGTCGCCGCTGAACACCCAGCCGGTGCCGTCCTGCACCGGAAACGTGACCATTCTTGTGGGCGGCAAAGACCTCAAAATCCTTTGCGATCCGCCCGGCCTCGGCTTCTACCCGATGAACGACAGCAGCGGGAATGCCCTGCCGCCCGTCTGGATGGGGCTGCCGACCGCCGCCGCCGACTGGGGCGCACGGCTTGACATAAGCGCGGGGGAGGTGGACGACGGTAATTATCCATACATCGACCGAGCCGCCAACCCGCCGTCGTATTTCGACAATTACCCAAACTCGGTTCCCGGCCTTTCTGAAGTTCTTGCGTGGCGGCAGGCGAACCCGCCGCAGCCCATGCAGCGGCAAGGAACGGGGCAATGGTTTTACGCGCCGCCTTCCCCCGTGCCGGCAGACTTCGACGGCGTTGGCCCCTGGGGCATGGCGTTCAGCTTGTACGGAGGCCTTGGAACATCGGGAAGCCGCAACTCCCTGATGAACTACCAGGCTCTCCCGATGACGGGAGAGCAGCAGCACGGCAGCCCGGAAAACTACATCGTCGCCACGGGCGCGTTCGGCCTTGCGCGGTTCCCAGGGTACCCGGTTCGCCACCTCGCGTTCGGCGACGCGCCGTATGGCACCGCCGAAAGCCTGATCCAGAGCGTCAGCAAACATTATCGCGCCCTGCCGGTCATCAAACCCGGCGGAATGCCGCAGACCAACCTGCTGCTTAATACGAGCGAATTTATCGCCGACACCGTCACGCTCACGGCCCCTCCCGGCGAAGGCGACTTTGACCAAAACGTCAACGTCGCGGCGATGGGCGACGCGACGTTCAATTTCGATCATTTTTGCGAGGCGTACTTTTGGCCGGAAGTCACGGACGGGACTTTAGATGAAGCCCCCTTAGACGGGCAGCTTCCCCCGATGTTTGCCGGGGCGCAGATCGAAATCCGCGCCGAGTTTGCCGACGGCACGCACTTCACGCTGCTGTCCGGCACGGCGGACGACACCGGGTACATCGCCCCGCAAACGGTGGATTACTGGATGGGCCACGGCGCGGACCCGATGCCGCAGTTCGCCACGCAGATGAAGCACCCGGTTACCGGAAATATAGTGCAGTTTGACGGGGCGCACCATCCGCACTGGATTGTCACGTTCCCGAATGTTTCGCAGCAAGCCGCCGACCCTTTTAGCGAGACATCGCCGCCGGCCACGATCACGGTTAATTACGGCGGGACGGTGGACAGCGTGTTCGGCCTGCTAGATGCCCCTGCCCAGAGCGACCCCCGCGTCACGTTTGGTCTCCGCAGCCCATTTCCGTTCGGCAGCGGCCAGGGCCTATTCGCTTATGGCTTTAACCCGAAGGTGCTGCACCCAGCAACGGTCGGGGTTTATCCGCCTCAAACGCAGGGCAACTGGACCTGCGCCTACGCTTTCACAAGAAAAACGCTTTTTCTTGGTTTTTTGCTGGATGCAATCATTGGTCCGCCGCCGGCACCCACAGGCGTCGCTTCCGCCTGTCTCGCCCTAGACGCTTCCCGTCGCCCGCTTGCGGCCACCGCCGGCCCGCAGACCGCCGCGCTCGGCTTTTCATCAAATGATGCGGGCCACACGTTTAGGAAAAGCACGATTGACGCCGCCGCAACCTGTTCGGACATCTCGCTTCTCGTGGACACGCACGTGAGCCGCTTTTGCGCCGTGTACAGCAAGGGGCCAGCCGGCAGCAGCCAACTGTACAGCGCGTCGGGGCCTATCACCGATACGTTCACGCCGGATGTTCCGCCTGCGCCCATCGCCGGCATCAGCGGCAGCTTTCCGGCCTGCGCCCAGCACCCGCAAAACCGCAGCTTGTCCCTGATGGCGTATGCATCCGGCGGCAAGCTGCTGGCGGCCACAAGCGGCGACGGCGGCAAAACATGGCAGCCGGGCGGAACGATTGCAAATGGGGTGGACTTCTCAAAGTCTGGCCGACCCGCGCTCTCTTTTCTCGGCGAAGTCGCCTTTGCCGCTTATGCATCCGGCAGCGGAGCCGCCTGTGCGAAGTCCGCCGACTGGGGGCAGACATGGGCGGCGGCAGGCGCGGCGGTTCCCGACGGGCCGTACAGCGCACTCTCGCTTCTTGGCTTTCGCGGGACGCTATACCTGCTGGCGTTTACCGGTGCCGCTGGGTCAGCTCTAAAGGCCGCGCTGCTTGTGTCCGGCGACCTTGGTGTCACTTGGAAAAACGCCGACGGGACACTACCGAATATCGCCCCGCCGTCTGCCATCGGCGTCATTCCGCAGACCGGACAGCTCCGGCTTGGGATGAGCCACCACTCTGACAACGCCGGCAGCGCCTGGACCGCCGACTAACAGGAATCGATTATGTCAACCTCAGAAGCCCTTACTTTCACGCCTGGTCAGCCCGTGCATCTGCCCGGCCCCGGCGAATTGGTGTTTACGGAAGACCCGCTGCCCACCGGCCCCAGCGCCGCCCAAGTGCAAGCCCAGGTCACGGCACTGACAACGCAGAACGCCGTGCTCCAAGCTCAGGTCGCCGCCAGCGCCAGCACCGTCTACGGCGCGGCCTTCGCCAATCGCTTTACCGATGCATCCCCCGGCGGGCCGCGCCTTGTATTCGCGCACCTCATGGCGTCGGCAGGCGACTACGGCAAGCACTATTACGGCCAGTGTCCGAGCGTCGCCGACTACGTTCTGGACATTCAGGAAGCCAAGTCTTGCGGCGTGGACGGCTTCGCCTATAATATCGGCGCGTGGAGCATCCCGTACCAGGAAGGCTGGAATATGCTGCTTGAGGCCGCCGACCAGGTGAACGCCCAGTGTGGATGGACGGGAAGCGCACAGGGGGCGGTGAATGCCTGCGGCGTCGGCAAGTTCTACATCTATGCCCAGCCGGACATGAGCGGCTTCCCGCAGGACACGCCGACCCTCTGCTCGCTTTTGTCCATCGGCATCAGCCACGACTGCTATTACCGCTTTCGTGGAATGCCCTGGTTTGGCACTTACGCAGGCGAAGGCGGCACCTACGCCCAGGTCAAGGCCCGCTTCCAGCCTGTCCTGGATTATTTCAAGGCGCAGGCGCCTAGCGTGACGCTCTACTTCTGCCCGTTCTTCAATGTCCGCGACGCCGCCGGGAACGTGCCGCAGACAATCCAAAGCGTCAGTAACAGCACGGAGATTTCGGGCCTGCTGTCGGGATTTGCGAGTGCCGCGTGGCTGTTCGGCACCGGCACCGGCCCGCCGCTCGGCGCAAACTCTGCGCTAGGCCTTGCGGAATTGTATAGCCAGCAATTGCAGGCGGCGGGCCTTGCTTGGATGGGAACGGTCACGCCGCAGTATTTGGGGCTGGCCCATCCCGCGCCGGGCCGCTTTTACAACGAGGCGTGCGGGGGCGAAACGCTCGATCACCAGTGGCAAAGCATCATCAGCAGTCAAAACGCAGGGTGGGTGCAGCTTGTCACCTGGAACGATGACGATGAAAGTTCCAACTTTACCAACGCTGACTTTGGGCCGGGTTCCCCCTGGCCGTACCTCGCCCATTCGTCCGTGCCGGGCTACTACAAGTCCAAGCTCGGCCTGCAAGCCCTGAACCTGTACTACATTCAGTGGTACAAGACGGGCATTCGGCCTTCTATCGCCCATGACGCCGTGTTTGCCTTTTACCGCACCATGCCGATTGGCCTTGTCCCCACGGCTGACCCGCTGGGGGCGCTGGGGCCATTCGCGACCGAGGACGGCGGGCCGATCACGGACACGTTCTACCTCGCAGTCATGGCGACGGCGACTTCCACAATCACGGCGGTCAACGGCGGGCAGACGCCTTCGCGCACGGTGCCGCCGGGCTTGTCGTTCGTGCGCCTGCCGTTCGTTCCAGGGAATGTTTCGTTCTCTTTGTCTCGGAACGGGGCAACACTTGTGAGCCTTGCCGGGGAGCCGATTGTTTCCAGTGCGGCGGTGCTGAACGGCAATTACTGGACGGGAACGGCGCACGACTAGAAGGAGAAACAGATGCACGAAGGAGCAATTTGGAGCAGGGGCGTCTTACCCGCTTTAGCACTGGCCGGTATAGGTGCATGGCCTAGCTGGGCAGCCGTACAACCTGGCTTGTTGCCGTGTTGGTTTAATTTGCCGCATGTTAAGCAGCACAACTCGCGCTTTACTGGGCGCAAAAACCCAAAGCGCCGAAGCGTGGCCCGAAAGAGGTTTTGATGATATACACCAACGACCAGCGCAACGAGCGAGTGCGTGAGTTCCTGCACGGCTTATACGGTTCGGAGCCGCAGCCGCTTCGGTGTTACCTGCATCAAAGCGAAGCGCAGGAACTCACGAGAAAGCATTTGGCGGGCCGCTCTGTGTTTTCCGACATGGACATCACAGGCTATGCGGGCCGTCACCGTCAAGCCGTGGAAGATTCTATTCGGAGCGAACTTGACCCGAAAACATGGGAGTTTTGGCACAAGGCCCGGCTTGCGTTTTTGGAACTGGGCGGTTGTTATGCAGAAGGCCAGCAGCCGCCCTTGCCGTAGAAAGGAAACAGAGACATGATCTACCCTGCCTTAAATGAAGCCCCTGCCGAGGGCGCGAAGCCGCTCATCCGAAATCTGCCTCAGCTTACCGTGGTGACTAAAGGCGGCATATCATACTGCGCCGACAACATTTCCCTCTGTATCCACGAGGGGGAATACTGCATTTCTTTCACCTCATCAGGCAATTTGATGATTTTCCCGGCTGGCACCGTTACCAGCGTCAATTATGAGCCTGCGGGCAGGAGTTGGTGTAACCAGTGCGACGGGGCCATTTCGTCTTGGCCGCAAAACAGCCCGCCAGAATGGGTAACGCCTAACGAAACAGATACTCATGTCAAGCCAAGCGGGTCTTTTTGCGAATAGCACATGATTAAGAACAAAAATGCACTCACGGACGCCGAGATCGAGCGCATCTGCCACTCGATCGCAGGGCGCCTCTGCGCTCCTTTCAATTCGCCTTACATCAAGGGCGAAGTGCTGGACGCGGCGTTTGTTTCGGCGCACATCGCAAGAGAAGAAAAAGTGTCCAGGCCACTGTTTTGGGTCACGGTCAAGCGCAGCGCCATGAACGAGCTGCGCGGGCTGCTGGGCCATTCCAGCGCCGGGGGTGCGCGGGCGGAGAAGTCCGGCTACAAACTGCCCCTGCTGCTGACGGAAGGGCTGACGCTGGCCGGGGAGTTGGGCGACTACGACAACCCGAAACTGCTGCCTGGGGCCTGCGATTACGAGCGGTCAGACGCCGCCGACCTGATTGAGTACCTGCTTTCGCGCCTGGACGAGACGCGCCGGGGCATATTAACGGCTCGGTACGCGGACGGACTGAGCGACGTGGAGATTGGCAAATTGCACGGCGTCAGCGGCCCGACAATCAAGCGCAGCATTGAGCGGTCTTTGGAGCGGCTCCGCGCCGTGCCGGAAGCACAGGACTTGCTGTCTCGTTAATTAAGAATTGGGAGCATCCGTGACTGCGAAACAGGCGGCAGAGATTATTGTCGGGATTCTTGGGCTTGGGGCAGTGGGCGCGGCGGCAGTCATCTACTGCGCCTGGGCCTATGTCAGCCACGTCTACACGGGAAATGAATTAGGCGCGAGGAGGCGGAGATGACAACTACAAACGGGGCGAACGGCGTCTACGTTCTAATGACAGGCTTGCCTGAAAGCCTGCGCTTGGTCTGCCCGAAGCGCGTTCCCTGGGACATGATTGCGCCGCACGAGGCGCAGGCGGAGCGAAACCACGGCGGACAGTCGCTGTCTGCATTGTCGGCACGGGGCGGCTTGTCTCCCTGGGAGATTTACGCCGTCGTGCATGGCTTGCCCCATAGCAAGATGCGGCATATGCCGGAAGTCACCAAAGAATTTGCGGTGGAATGGCTGAAAGAATGGATTGCAGGAGAACAACGATGATACGAGCAACACGAACTTGGAACTTGCGGCGCGGGACGGCCTGGCTTCTGCTAGTGGGGATGCTGCTGGGGATGGCAGGCGGGGCATCGGCGGCAAATAACGGCACGGCAGTAGGAACCGTCACTTACACTGCCGGACAAACAAACTTTGGGCAATCCCTTTCCCTCTCGAATGGCACGACGGGCGGCACGAACTATGTTAGTGTCCCGGAAGCGCCCATTGATGTCACGGCAGGAATGACTTGGACCATCCAGGGCTACTTTTATCCGACGGACGCTGTTTCCGGTCAGTACCGGGTCATTGCCTGTGCAGGTAATTCCTCGGCTCAAGAGTGGTTCATCGCTACCTATGGCGGCGTTCCTACGTTCTATGTCAACGGCTTTTCAAGTCCGGCAAAAACAACCGCTGTCACGCTCAACGCATGGCACCATTTCGCGCTTGTCGTCCAAAACGGCACCTCGGCAACGCTGTATGTAGACGGCGCGGTTTTTCAGTCGACGACCGGGACTTATGCGGTTCCCACGGGCGCGATGGCGGGCTACATCGGCGGCTTTCCTGCTAACACTGTTTACTGGAACGGCCAGCTTGACGACATCTCTTTCAGTCGAACAGCGGTTTATACGGCGGCGTTCACACCTCCCGCAGCCCCAATCTCAAGCTCACTGGCGGGGCAGACGGCGCTGTATCATTTTGAGGGAAACCTAAACGACAGCAATACTTATGTCCCAGCCCCCGCAATCGCCGCCCCCGTGCTGACCTCTTCTACCACGACGAGCAACGCCTTGACGATCCCTGCGGCGTCAGGAAGCACAAGCCCTTACACCTATAACCTGTACCGAAGCCCGCTGTTTGGCTTCACGCCGGGGCCAAGCAGCCTTGTAGGCGCAGTCTCGCCGGGCAGCTACACCGACAGCGGCCTCAGCCCAGCTTCAACGAACTTCTATGCGCTGACCGTCACGGACAGCCAGGCCGCGCCTGCGACTTCTGCAAGCGCGTACACGGAGGCGACAACGCTTCCCGTTCAGGCGTACAACATTCGTTTTGCTGGAAACAGCTTGACGGCAGGAAACGACAGCAGCGCGGGAAACGACTACCCAAGCGTGTGCCTGCGGCTTCTCGGCCCTGCCTACGGCGCGGTGCCAGCGGCAGGCGTGAAAAGCTCCTGCAACATGGGGATCAGCGGGCAGGTGACGGCGACAATTCCAAACCCCAACCCCAACAATCAAACTTCACTTGTCGCAACCGCGCCTACCGTGGACGCGCAACTATCCGGCTCCCTCAAAAATATCCTGGTCGTGTGGGAGCAGACCAATGAAATCTTTTCTAACCCGGCGTCGATATTCGCGCCGCAAGCGGAAGCGAACTTTGCGGCTTACTGTCAGGCGAGGCGGGCGGCAGGCTGGAAAGTCATCGTGCTGACCGTTCTGCCGCGTCAGCAGCAGCCTGCCGCGCGCGGCGATGACGAAGCCGTGCGGCAAGCGGTCAATGCGTGGGACAGGGCCAACTGGCCGACTTTCGCAGACGGGCTGGCCGACGTTGCCGCAGACAGCCGCCTCGGATACCCCGGCGCAGAGTTAAACTCCGCCTACTACTACTTAGGTGGCCCGTCCCCGGATATTTCCGTGCATCTTGTGGACGCCGGATACAGCATTGTGGCAAGCTCCGTTGCTCAGGCTGTGAGCCGCCTGAACGCCGCCGCTCCGGTCGTTATTGCCACTCGCCAGCCCTCAAGAGGACGATAATGTCCAGCCGGGGCCGCTAACGTGTATAGATTTTGCCGTTTTCTATATACATCTGCAAAACGTGTATAGATTTTGCTGACAAGGAAAACCAATGAACCTGAGAACTCTCGCCCTTGCTTCCCTGGCGCTACTGGCCCTGCCCACGCTGGCCCTTGCATCGCCCGTTACCTATCCCGGCCCTTCCGCCACGGACAGCGGCACCGGCGCGGCGGTCACGAGCGGCGTCACGGCCACAGTCGCAAGCGTCACAGACCTTGACGGCAACGCCAAGAGCGCAAGCCTCGCGGCGGCGCACGTCGCAGGCGGCAACACGTCAGCGGTGTATGACGCCGCCGTGAACGGCGAAGCCTGGGTCACGCTCACGCTCACCGCTTCGGGCCATACCTTCGCGCCGGTCGTCATTTATTGCTCGGTGGACCCGTCTACGCTTGCGACAACAAGCACCATCACGGCGTCAAACAACGTCACTCTGGCCCTCTTGAAGTCGGGCCAAATCCTCGGCGCAGGGTCGGTGACGGCGACCACGACGCCGAGCGCCACCAGTTTCAGCACGACGCTGACAGCTTCCACGGATGTGATCAGCGGCGACGGCCTGGTGTTCACGTCCGGCGTTGACGCAGGCAAGGACATCCACGTTCTGTCAAACAGTGCAGGTGTGTTCACGCTGCCGGGAACGGGCCTGCCTGCTGCCCCTGCCGCCGGGGACACGTTTGTCCTCATCCCGTTCTCCAAAAGCCTGACAAGCTACCTGGCGGCGCTCGGTACGGACAGCCGGCCCCTGCTGTCTGCAAGCGACGTGCAGGCAGGGGCGGAAGTGCAGGCGGCGACAACCACCACGATCCCCGCCGCCGGCACGACGACGGGCGTTTCGGAAGTTTTGACGGCCCAGCAGTCGCAGGCGCTTCTTTTGTCGCTGAGTGCCGGAGCCAGCACGAACACCGCGCCGGCAGCGTCTAGTACGGCCACCGTGACGTATTACCTTGTGGGGCGGCCCAAGACCAGCGCAAGCATTGTAGCCGTCAGCAGCCCGGCGTTTGACGCCACCCGCACCCTGTCGGGCCGTACAGTGCTGATCGCCCAGCCGTTCCCAACCCTTTAACGCCCAGGCAGGAGGGAACTAATGCCTGAAATAGACAGCGAGATAGACCAGGAGCCGGACCAGGGCGGGCAGTTCCCGCCGCTTGCGCCTACTGGCCTGACGGCCACTGCCGGGGATACAACGACAAGCCTCGCGTGGGCTGCCGGAAGCCCAGGCAGCGCAAGCTACAACGTCTACCGCCAGGCCGCAGGCGGCGGTTACGCCCTCGCCGGCAGCACTTCGGCCTTGTCATTCCCCGACATGGGCCTGACCGACGGCATTCAGTACGCCTACTACGTCACCGCGATTGGAACAAACAACATGGAATCCCAGCCTTCAAACATCGTCTCCGCCACTCCCACCCAGGCCGTGCCGCTTGCCCCGGCGTCCCCTGCCGCCGCGTCTGCGTTTGCCACCGTCGGCGGCGTCCAGAACACGCCGGTCATCAACTTGTCGTGGCAAGCGCCCCCGTCCGGGAATGTGCCTACCGGCTACAACGTCTACCGAGGAACGGCGGCAGGGGCGGAAAGCGCCGCGCCGATTGCCTCTAATGTTCAGGGCCTCACGTACCAGGACCAGGCCGCTGCGCCGGGAACGCTGTATTTCTACATCCTCAAAGCCATTGATGGGGCCGGGGCAGGGCCTGCGTCCACAGAGGTCAGCGCCAAGACCGCCTGCCTTGCGCCGGTGATGAACGCGGCGTCGGCGGGCGATACCACGGCAACGCTCTCCTGGCAGGCGTCCACGGGCGCGACGGGCGGCTACAACGTCAAGCAGGGCAGCTCGGCGGGCGGGCCGTTCGCCCAGGTGGCGAACACAACGGCGCTGACCTACACGGTCACGGGGCTGACTGACGGCACAGCCTACTTCTTTGAAGTCACCGCCAACGACTAGGAGTGACCCCATGCCGGAAAGCGCTCCCTCCGCCGTTGTCAGCGTGACCCCCCAGTCTCTTGCCGAGCCGCCTGTCCCGCCTTTGCCCGTGCTGGCGACAATCGCCGTTCCGGTTCCCTATGCGCCTAACCCGCTGACTACCGCCCTTCTCATCATTGAAAACGGGATGAGTGACGGCCCGTACCCGTGCGCGGTCAGCGGCCCAGCGGCGGACGGCATCACCTACATGCTGACAGCTTCCCTGACATCGCTTGCACCAGGACTTGCACCAGGAGATGCTCTGGTGCAAGCGGGAGACGTGATAAACGGCGTGTTCGTGGCGGCGGTGATTGGCGGAGTGCCTGTGCCGCCGGACAGTGGGAAGCTGGCACTGCAAGGTGCGGGAACAGCCGCTCAAGACCTGGACATTGCCGCCTTCGCCCCGGTGGGCGACATCGTAAGGCAAGCCGGCGTCCTTTGGGCTTCCTCGGACGACTTTCTGCATGTGCTGGTCGTCGCCACTGCCAGCCTCGACGAAAGCCCCGTTAATCTCGCGGGCGCATCCATAGAGATGGCCGCCGTTCGCGCGTTTCCGCAGGAGGGCGACTGGCAGGCGGCAACCTGGCTTGTGCGAACGGCGGACCCCGCCGGCACCTATGCGCGTCTTGCCGTCGGCCCCAGCGGCTTTTCCCTCCTTCCCGGCTGCTACTGGGTTTATGTGCGGATTATGCTCGGCGGGCAAGTCTTTGTGCGACGGGCGCTCGGCACACTGCGCGTCCAGAATTAACATGAAAAAACTACAGTTGAAAAAACTAGGCTTTCCTGGATTCAAGTCTGAGAGCCTGCGCCTCATGCTTCAGAGTCTGCGCCTCATGCTTTGGCGTTTCGCCGGCAACCGTATTGCCGGCGTTGCCTTATACCTGCTCGGCCACGGGATGCACTGGCGGGAGCGTCACCGGTGGCTGTCCGAGCATGGCCCGGTGCAAGCGTTCCAGCGCGGCATGGCGAGCGTTGCGCTGGTCATTGGGGCCGCGTATGCCGTTACCGGCAAAGGGCAAGCCGCCTCGCCCCTCGCGGACCTGCTGGACAGGATCGCGCCCCGCGCGTGGCTGTATCCGCATCAGTGGATGGGCCTGATGCTTATGGCAAGTTCGACGCTGCTGCTGGTCGCGATCTATGAGTGGCCAGTGAAATCCGAGTGGTCGGCAAGTGACCCGCGCACGGAGGGCATGACAGATGCGCGGCTGCGGCGGCTGCTGGGAATGCAGCTTGCCGGGCATATGATCGCACTTGTGTACTGGGGACTGACCGGATGCCTGCTGCTTTTTGCTTGCTGCACAAGCGCCGGCGGCTGGGGCAGCCTTGCATTCTGCGTCATTCACCACCACCTGTATGTCCGCAACAACCGCGAGTACGAGAAAGAAGCGGGCGTCATTCGGCGCGAACGCATCCATGCCACAGCATACAAAATGCAGACTGAAGCATATAAAATGCAGACTGAAGCATATAAAATGCAGACTGAGATATTTAGGCGAGACGAACTATGAAGCGAGGGGATATGCACGTCAACGATCCGACGACGCTTATTTCGTCGGCTTTCGTCTTTTTGCTGGGGTCGTATACCGCCTGGTCTGGCACGAAAAGCAAGCAAGCGGAACGAAAGCGGCAGGAGGTTTTGGATGCGGACGCGGGCTGGCTGGCAAAAATTAAAGCGGAAACCGAGCGGGCCGAGCGCTATAAAGCTGACAGCCAGCAGCTTCAGACCGACTGCGACAAGCTCAGGATACGCGCAGGGGCGGCAGAAACTGAAATTGACGCCCGGAATGCCGTGTGGGCCGCTTGCCGCACAAACTACCCGGAAGTCGCAAGCCTGATCGCTGTCCCCGGAGCGATCCAGTGCCTCCGGGATCACAGGGACCGGCAATCGCTCATCTCCACCTCTTAATTCTTCCTCTTAATTCTTCCGAAAGAACACGTCACGAAAGGCACACTATGAACCCCTCTTCCGTCAATTTGTCTTCTTTCCTCGATTCTCTCCTCGCGTCCGCCCTGAGGAAACCCATCAACAAAGGCGCGACCTGGCTGGTCCGTCAAACCGACGGCAAAAATAAGGGCAACGCTCAAATTGCTGCAAACGCCCCGATCCTTAGCGCCGTGGAAAACGCCGCCGCCGGGGAGCTGGCCCAGACTGCTCTGTCCCAGGTTGGGGCCGCACACTTGACCACGGACAAGCTCGCCAAGTCGCTTGGCATTCCGACCACCGAGGAGGGGCTGATCGCTGCCGGCGTGTCCGCCGCGGGGTCCGGCACATTGAATCTGTCCGACCCCGCTTCCGCCGTCGCTTTCCTCGCCCAAAACCTGGTGAAGTAGCAGGAAAGCCCCTCCCCTGTGAGGCAAGGATCTCACATTCTATATTTACCTTCCAAGCCTTCGCTGATGCCAGCGAAGGCTTTACTTTTGCCTGCTCACGAAAGGAAATTGCCGGGAAATGTGCCGTCGGAGTTATCAAGCAGCGCCTCTGCGATATTTGGAGACAGACGCAGGGCGCTCGCTACGATGTCATCACGGGGCGCGTGGCCGGCGTGATCGGCGGCATGGCCGCCGTTGCCGCGCTCATTGCCCCCTACGTCCGCTTTATCCCTGGCCGCACCGGAGAAATCGTGGCGGGCGGCTGTGCCGTGATCGCTGCGGTTTCCCCGCGTGCCAGCAAAGCGGCAGGTCTCATGCGCGTCGCTTATGGACAAAAACTTGCGCTGATCCCGGCCCTCAAATTGATGCTGCAGACGATCTTGTCCGGGCCGTCCATCGTCGCCGAAGCTAAGACCGCGGAAGCGAATGAGACGCAGAAGCAAAAGGACGCCGAGAACGAGCTGCGTATCGCTCAGCAGGTCAAAGACGAGCTGGCCCGGCTGGGGATCACACAAGGCCTCAGCCACGCGGACATGAGCCAGGACGTGCCGACGGATCTCAAAGCCGCTTTTGAGAAGCCGGCAGATGGAGAATTGGCTGACGAGAAGCCGGCTGAAACTGGAGGCACTGCCCTCACGGCGGCTGTGACAGTCTCCGACAAAGTTCCCGGCTCAACAATTGCTGACAACGCGGCCAGTTGATAACATGGTCAGTCAACTCGCATTCGACATGGTCCAGTGCTCTTTCACCTTCCCGCCTAGCTTTTCAAGATGAGAAGCTAGGCGTTTGTTTTCAGGAGAAGCGACTTGAACACCACCGCCCACTTCCCGGACATCTCTCACTTCGAGCCAGATGTTCAGTTTCACGACATTGCCGCCGGCTGCCCGCTCGTCATCACCAAATGCAGCGAGGGAACCGGCTACACCGATCCCACTTATCAGGGATTTGCGGATCGTGCGCGAACCGTGCCCGGCCTTATCTTCGGCAGCTACGTTTTTGAGGACGCTGCTCCGGCGGACGCCCAGATCGCGCATTATCTGAACGCCGCACATCTTCAGCCCGGTGATCTCCAGCCTGTTGTGGATGCCGAGAAGCTGGGATTGACCCGGCAGGAAGTCTTCGATGCCCTGCATGACCTGGAGGCGCGCGGTTACACGCCGATCCTATATGCTTCCGTAGCATTCTGGCGCGATGTCCTCGGCAGCCCTCTTTACTGGTGGCTTTGGATCGCGGCCTACCGGAGCACCCTGCCGGCTATGCCGAACGGCGCAAAGCTGTTCGCCTGGCAGCATGAGGACGCGGGGATCTGCCCTGGCGTCGCGCACCCGTGCGACATGTCCTACCTCTACGTACCGCTGGCTGACCTGCCCAAATTTTGCATCCAGTAAAAGGAATGATACAGTTGAACGCAAAAATCTTTCAGGCT
Organism: uncultured Armatimonadales bacterium; assembly: GCA_964246575.1. Taxonomy (GTDB): domain Bacteria; phylum Armatimonadota; class Armatimonadia; order Armatimonadales; family Capsulimonadaceae; genus JANXMY01. Next base: position 6,462 of record CAXTRL010000011.1, on the reverse strand, counting down.
TATTCGACTAAAGCATATTCGAATGACGATGCCCAGGCGGACCGCCGAAAGCTCGCCGTGCTGCTGGACCAGGCGATAGACGCCATGCCACAGGACAGCGACCCTGCCGAGTTTGCAGCCATTGCCGGCGTGCTGACCCGCGAAGCGCTGACCTCGGCCAAGCGGCAGGGGCTGTTGCCGGTGTCTCAGCAGATCCAGACGCTCACCGATTGCCGCGTGGTCCTTGGCGCTCTGCCCATCTGCCTAAACCTGCCCGCGTTCCAAGCGGCGGCAAAGACGGCGCTGCGGACTGCCGTGAACCAGGAATGACGCCATGCCGGAGAACAAGGCCGATAACGCCATGCCAGAAGACAAAGCACAGGTCCGAAAAACCAAACCACGAGAACCGCGGCTTCGCCTGACGCGGGAGAAGGTCGTGATCCCGGAGAAGGTGCGCGAGAAGAACGGGCTGTATGTGCTGGAGCTGCTCGGCTACAAGACCTGGCGGCTCGGCAAGCCGGTTCCAGTGACGTGTAAGAACCCGAACTGCCGCACGTTCCAGTGGGCGCAGACAACGGGAAACACCACCGGGGTCAGCGATACTTTGATCGGACACAAGATACGGTGGCCAGGCGTCGTTTTGATGATCGAGACAAAGAAGACCGGTGGACCGAAGCGGGAAGAACAAATCGCACTTGTCGAGGAAGGCTTCAGCACGTTCGTCACGACCGAGGAAGACTTCGTGCGGGCCGTGATGGCCGCCGAGGAGCGCATGGGACTGGCTGTGAACCCGAGGCTCGTCAACTGGCTGGAAGTCAATCACAAGGGGTTGTGAGCCAGACACGCAGTAAATATACAGTAAATATAACACTAGTAAAAGTGCCGGATTTCCTGAAAATACCAGTTTTCTTGGGAAATCCGGCTTTTTTTGGTTATTTAGTGCATCTTCTGCAAGGGATTGATTGCATGTCTATTCCTACCGCCTCATCCAGCCCGGCGACTTCTCCCGTCAACTCCTTTCCCGTCAACTCCTTGCTTTATGGGGACAACCTGCGCCTTTTGCGCGAGCACATTCCCAGCGGCTCCATTGACCTGCACTATCTGGACCCGCCCTTCAACTCCAAGCGCAACTACTTTTTGCTGTTCAAAGACCGCACCGGCAAGGCCAGCCAGGCCCAGGAAGAAGCGTTCACCGATACCTGGAACTGGGATGAGCAGAGCTTGCGCTGGTACAACGAACTGGTACACGGCCAGGAAAACGAAGCGCTGTCCGTCACGGTCGAGGCGCTGCGACGCGTCCTGAAGGAAACGCCCATGATGGCCTACCTCGTCGCAATGGCAATCCGCTTGGTCGAGCTGCACCGGACTCTGAAACCAACGGGAAGCCTGTACCTCCACTGTGATCCAACAGCGAGTCACTACCTGCGGGTCTTGGGAGATGTAATTTTCGGGCCGCAGAACTTCCGCAGCGAGATCATCTGGAAGCGCACGTCGGCGCACTCAGACGCAAAGGTCAAATGGGCCGGGATCGCCGACATCATCTTATATTACGTCAAGTCTAGAGCCGCCGGCTTCCTGCCGCAGTATGAAACGCATGGAGCAGCTTATCTTGAGGACTTTTATCGTCATGACGCCGGCGATGGGCGAGGACGTTACCGGTTGGATAACATGTCGGCACCGGCTGGGGGAGGCATGGCTGCCATCAACAAAGCTACCGGCAAGCCCAACGGATGGTATCTGTGGAAGGGGTATCCGCCTCCTGAGCGCGGCTGGCGCTACAAGCTGGCGACGATGCAAAAGCTGGATGAGGAAGGTCGCATTCATTATCCGCGACTGAAAGACGGTCAGCCGGATTATTCTAAACGACTTGCACTCAAGCGTTACTTGGATGAAAATAAAGGCGCAATCGTCGGCAATGTTTGGACGGACATCGCGCCGGTGCAGTCTAAGGGCGAGAGCCTCGGCTATCCGACGCAAAAGCCGCTTGCGCTACTCGAGCGCATCATTTCCGCAAGTACCAATCCCGGCGACATCGTCTTGGACAGTTTCTGCGGCTGCGGAACTGCCGTGGATGCCGCGCATAAGCTGGGCCGGCGCTGGATCGGCATGGACGTGACCGCCGTCGCCGTGGACATCATTGAAGATCGAATGGAGCAACGCTACCCGGAGCTGATCGGTAAAATTCCCGTCATCGGTTTCCCCGAGGACTTGGAAAGCGCCCAGCGAATGTTCGAGGAAGACCCTTACGGCTTCCAGGAATGGGCCTGCCTGAAAATCGGAGCGCATCCGCGCCGCAACAAGGCGGGGGGAACAAAAGGAGCCGACGCCGGCATCGACGGCTGGCTGAGCTTTGAGGATCGGCGAGGAGACGGACACCGGGCGGTAGTCCAGGTGAAGGGCGGGAAGGTTTCGGTGTCGCAGGTTCGGGACTTCTGCCACGTCGTCTCGCGGGAAAAGGCGACGCTGGGCTTTTTCGTGTGCATGGGAGACGCGGCCCGGCCCGTGACGGGGCCGATGCGGGAAGAAGCGCTCGGCATGGGGCTGTGGACGAGCGCCGGGGGCCATGAGTACCCGGTGGTCCAGATCCTGACGGTGGCGGACATCTTCGAGAAGAAAGCGGTGCCGCGCTACCCGCTTCAAGACAAGCGCTCGGCGCTCGGCTACAAAGCGCGGAAGCAGGAAAAGGATACGGGGCAGCTCAAATTAGAAGATTGACAGTGCCAACGAGATATTCGATACATGATGATGAGCTACAATAAAACTGCAACATGCATCGACTGACAACCTGAGAACGCCCTCCCCTTATAGGGGAGGGCGCTTTTTTGTTGTTTGAACCCATGCAACATCAGCAGTTTTCCAAGCCAGACAAAACAAAAACGCCCCGTGGAGTGATCCGTGGGCGTTATCTATAGTTTGCCCCTGGATTTTAATGGCATAACGCCAACCAGAGGACTTCGCTTGTGTTGCTGACAGCGCTAAGCATCTCAGTGTTCGGCCCACGCCCCCGATATAGGTATTCGTCAAATCAAGGTAATCAATTCAATACAGGTCTTCGCTGAACAGTTGAGATTTCGGTTCTTTGATCTGCCCATTGCTAGCCGCAATTCGCGCCGCTTCCACGCGATCCGCAAAACTTCCGTCCGCCAGCACGAACCCCTGCTCAAAATCAGCGAAATCAAAAGGCGGCGGGTATCCGCACTGCTCTAGCGTTCTGAAAATCTCGTGATGCCTTCGCCCGATGAAAATCAGGCCGTCACTCGCCCGGATTGCCGCCAGTTTGACTTTCACCACTTTTTCTCAATTTTTTTCATAAGCGCGGCGATGAACTGCCTTATTCCTGCTTCCGACCCGTAGACTCAGAGCAGTTATATTCGGCAGCATCCAGTCTGCATTTTTCAGTCTGCAAAATGGATGGTGGATCTATCGCCGCACATGAACTGCGCCGCCGTCCTGCTGGTCGGTCTAGGGCAGCAACAACGTTCAGCGCAAGAGCAAGGATGGGATTTGAACCCACGATCTCCAAGCTATAAGCCTGGCGAGCTACCAGACTGCTCCACCCCGCAATAATCACCAAGCGTCGATTTCAAGAAGCGCGGTTGCAAGCCGTTTTCTTGTCCACTTGGCAGGCCGGCTGCAAAGGGCGGGATTGAACCACCGACACTGCTAGGCGGGATGCCTCCACCTACGCCTCTCTACCTCAGAATTACTTTGCGCCTGCCCTCATTATAGAACAAGTTTTGCGTTCTGTCAACTTCTATTCAAGCGGAATAGCCAGCGTAAAGCGGGCCACTAGAGGGTAAAGCAGGGGGTTATAACGGTGCAATGCAGACTGCGCCAATCAGCGCCACCAGAAGGACGTACTCAACCAGTGTCGCGCCTTCTTCGTCGGACCAGAAGCGGCGAACGGCGTCAGATACGGAAGAAAATGTGGAAGAAGCGAGCAGCAGTGTGGTGTTCATGGATGTTCCCCTCCCTGGGGACAAAGAAATGGCAGAAAATGAACGTGCAGAGAATGGCCGGGCGGTGAGAATGGTTTGGGAAAGTTACTGAAGCGACGCGGACGCCGAGTTCAGCTTGGCGGAAGTGCTGGTGCCGAGCAAAGCCACGGCCCCCACGCACACGGCGGCAAGGAGCGCCACGAGCAGGACATATTCGACGAGGGTTGCGCCGTCATCGTCCCGCAAAAAGCGGGCAAAGGCAGAATGGAGGGTGAGATAAGCTGAGGACAGCATGGCGAATTCCTTCCGTGGTTCGTTGCGGCTCGGTTCCGTGAGACTTCATGGTCATTATACAGCAGGAATCCAGTAAATGCACATATTTTTGCGGGGAGCAGGCATTAATTTTTTATTTTTTCGCCAGCGCAAGTTCCCCGCCGTGAACGGCAGGTCTAAGGGCGCGGACGCCAACCGCACGGTGTGCGGAAGATAATGAATGCCATTAGCGTTTCCGGTCGCAGACCGGTTGGCCGCAGGCCCGCAGACCTGCCGTTCACGGCGGGGAATTTATGGCAGCCCTTCCAAAAGAGTGATCCGAAAAGACTGGTAATAATGCGTGTTCCCCGGCCCTAACGGAAGCGCTGGGCCGTGCCGATAACTAGAGTGTCACCAGGAACGGCGCCCGCACCAACAACAAACACGCGGGGCTGGACCACAGACAGTTTTCAATTTCGTTCGCACCCGTAAGCATTTTGTCCCGTAGAAGGAGTTTTCCATGTTTCGCCCCAACAACAAAAAGGCCGGCTTTACGCTGGTCGAGATTATGATTGTCGTTTTGATCATCGGCATTCTGCTGGCAATCGCTATCCCGAACTTTGTCGCCGCCCGTGAGTCGTCCCGCGCCAAAGCCTGCGTCGGCAACCTCAAACAGATTGACAGCGCCACGCAGCAGTATTGCATGGACAAAAAGCTCAGCAGCGCTACTTATACCGCTAATCTGCCTACACTGAACGCAACGGCCCCCACCGGCCTGGTCAGCGCGGCTGGTGCGGCGGGAAGCGGCTACCTGCGTGCAATCCCGGTTTGCCCGGAAAGCGGAGCCTACTCCGTGGCCCCGCAGATCACGGACTCGCCCTACTGCGCCATCTCCGGGAACGCAAACAATGTGGCTCCGGTGACCCAGGGTACTGCTGGCGCGGATTACACTGGCCCCGCTGGCAAGTTCTACCACGGCCTATAAACAGCTTCCATTCAAGCACGACCAGCCTCAGAGGATGTCAGGCGTCAGCCTGGCATCCTTTTTCTCTGAATGAAAGCCAGGTAATTATGCCACCTCGCAGAAAGGCCGGCTTTACGCTGGTCGAGATTATGATTGTCGTTTTGATCATCGGCATCCTGCTGGCAATCGCCATTCCGAACTTTGTTCAAGCCCGCGAAACCAGCCGGGCCAAAAGCTGCGTCGCAAACCTGTATCAGATCAACAGCGCCAAGGCACAGTGCACGATGGACTACAAGTTGTCGACGGCCTCAACCGCGACGTTCAGCATTGACGGCACAACGGCCACTGTGCTTGGCCCAAACGGGAATTATCAGCTTGTGGTCACGGCCAATTCCGCCTACAACTATATGCGCCATGCGCCGACTTGCCCTTCCGGGGGACAATACACGACCGGCAGCGTCACTGTTGCCCCTACTTGCAGCATCACCGGCCCGACCGGCAGCGGCTATGAGGCGGGCGCGAAATGGTATCACGGCCTAAATTAAATTGCCGCTTCTACCGATACAAAGAACATCATGCAAGCAATCCTAAAGCCTTTCCTTAACCGCAGGCAGCAGCGCGGCTTCACGCTGATGGAAGTCGCGCTGTCTCTGATCATCTTTACGCTGATGACGCTGATGTTCGGCGCAGTCCTGCCGATTGCCCTGCGCGGCGCAAGCCACGGCAACAACTACACCCAGGCGGCGGCGCTGGCCCAGCGCAAAGTGGACCAGCTTCGCGTCGCCGGGTATGGCCGCTTGTTTGACGGCACCGCTGCCGGCTCTCCCACGGCGTACACCCAGTTGTCCAACCAGAACGTCGTGGACGCTCAAATCGGAAACAGCGGCCCGGGCGGCGGCTCTTATGATTTCACGGCCGTGGACCACCTCACCGGGGCAGGCGGGTTTTTCCCACCCGGCAGCACCGGCACGATCGCGGTTGCGCCCTATACGCCTCCCGCTTCCGCGACTCCGATGCTGCCCGGCCTCGTCGCCCAGGTCACTGTCACCATCACCTGGACCGGCAACGTGCCGGGCAGCTACACCGTTTCGGCGCTGATTATCAGCATGCTGCATCAATAACGCTTGAGTTTACAACCTTGGAACTTTCCACACGCAATCAACGAAAAGTCCGGCAGATCTGGCGTGCCTCGCGCGGGTTCACGCTGACGGAAGTCATGGTCACCCTGCCGCTGGTCATCCTGCTGTTCGGCGGCACGATCACGCTGTTTCTGGAGTCGCAGCGCGTGGTCCAGCGCACTTCTGTCGCTGTGCAGGCGACCCAGGACAG
>CAXTRL010000010.1:0-24438 GCA_964246575.1 uncultured Armatimonadales bacterium | reverse complement strand
AAGGGAACCCGGAGCCGTATTCACCATCCAGGGTCGCATACGAGCCGTGGGCGCTATAAGAGACGCCGAACGACGCCGTGTGCGTCTGGTCGTGGTCGTCGTTGAAGTAGCTGGTCGGCGCTTCTCCGAGCAGGCCGCCGCTGATGGGACCGGCCCCTTTGGCCCACGAGCGGGCGTAGTTCGCATAGTATGAGACGTTCTTCACCAGCGGCCCTTCCAGCGACACTTCCAAGCCCCGCGTGTAGCCTTTGGCGAAGTTAATCGGAATGTCAATCTGGGTTGCGCCGAACACCTGGTCGTCAATCGTGTTCTTTTCCGCCCGGTAATAGCCGTCCAACGACAGCGTCGTGCCGGATTGGGTGTGTGTTTCACCGACCTCAAAGAAGTCGTCGCGCTCCGGCTGGAACGGCTTAATGGACGCGGCGCTGGTGCTGAGATGCTTGACGTCTTCAATGGCGACCGGCTGAAACAAGCGGTCATAGTAGGCATGAAGCTGGTCTTTGCCCAGCGTGTAAGTCAAATTGAGACGCGGCGAAAGCTGAGACGTGGTGATGTCTGCCTGATGCACATCGTAACGCAGGCCGTAGTTGATGAGTGTCCGGCCCGTGGTCCAGTCATCCTGCGCGTAGGCGCTTTTGTCGCCGCCGGACAAGTGCCGGTCATCCAAGATGGCCGGCTGGTTCGTCGTCGGGTCGGCCTGCGGAACGCCGAACGAGTTAAAAAACTGATGGCCGTTGACGGCGTTCACGTCAAAGCCGACCTGCACTTTGTGAGACTTGCTGGCATGGGCGATGTAGTCTGTTCGCAGACCCAAATAGGTCGCCTGCTGGTTTTCATTCGTGGTTGCCAGCTCGGACGTGTCCGTCGTGCCGGGGTCCGGCAGGAGGTCCTGCGGGCTGCCAAAGTAGCGAAGCTGGGACTTGTGCGAATAAAACGCAACGCGCAGGTTATCCGCTCCCGCCAGATGACTCCAGACGAGGTTGGCAAAGTCGCCGTTTTCTCTCTGAACGTCGTTCTGGCCGACGGCCTGACGCAGAGCGTCGTTTGGAACCTGGATAATCGCGCCGCTTGAGCCGACATCCAGCGTGAAGCGGTTAGACAGCCCGCTTTGCAGGTCAAACTTGCCGAAGCCGACATTTTCCAGACCCGAATCATGCAGCGGCGTCTGGGTCAGCGGGCTGAGCCGGAAGTTGCTGGAGCTGCGAATGCCGGACAGAAAATAGGAAAAGCTGGGCGTTCCGCCGCCGACCTGGGCCGTAGACTGGTAATCGCTGTAGCTTTGGCCGATCTGCTGCAAAAAGCCCAACGGCTTGCCGGCCCCGGCCTTCGCGGTGACATCAAAAATCGCCGCAAGCTGCCCGCCGTACTCTGCCGGGAAGCCGCCGGTATAAATCCGAAGCGTCTGGATGTCTTTTGGGTTGATCAGATCACTGAACGAGCCGGAGACGTTGGACGGCAGCGGCGCACCGTCCAAATAGTACGAATACTGACCGTGCGAGCCGCGAATATGAATCTCGCTGCTCGGCGCAGACGCCGCGCCCGCAACGCTGCTGGCAATTACCGCCGTCAGGCTGGTGTCGTTCGGCTTAGTTTCAATGGCGGACGCTCCCAAAGTCGTGGCGCTGCCCTCCGTGCGCGGCACAAGAACATAACGCCGAGCGCCGATGCGAATGATAATCAGCGGAGCGCGGTTTGGATCAAAGATATTTGAAGCAGAGCTAGTTGTGTTCGAAACGGGCGCAGGCGGCGTCAATGCGGCCTGCGCGTCGGCGAGGTGCGGCAAGGCTGCCAAGGAGGCAGCCGCCGCAAGCCGCACGCGGCGCGGAAGTCGTGGCATGGAATATGGATTTCCTCAGCAGGTTCAGGCAGCAAAGAAAAAGTCAGCAGAAAATGGAGGAAACCGGGGGCGCACGCGAGGAGCGATGGCGGGAAGTTTGGGCGCTAAGACGTGCTCGAACAGACTGCCGGCGCGAATGCAGCAGAAACAGGGGAAACTCAACCCGGCAGACAGGCAGCGTCCGGCCTTGCAAGCCCTGCGTCCATTCGCAGGCCGCGCAGGCATCGCTCGGCACGGCGACGGCATGGCGCAGGCAGGAGGCAGCTTTCGTTTGGGCGACTCGCGCCGCGCCTTCCGCTTCCGTATGGTGCAGGACGCCGCCGGTGCCCATCCAGGCGCAGACCAGCATGAGCAGCCAGGCCGTGAAGCGCCGTGTCTTGGGTTGAAAACGAAAGGAAAACATAAGCAGCTTTAGTGTACCTTGCTAGAAACGCGAATTGCGGCGGCGAAAGTTCCTGCGTAGGCAAAACGAGAAATGGCAATAGACGAGGGAGTGAAATCACTCGCTGGAAGGTACTCAGAAGTACCACCTGTCCAGGGGACAGAACACGAACATCTCCTGTCCTAATCTTACTGTCCTCTGGACAGGCGGCGTTTCCGAACGCCTTCCAGCGAGGGTGTTTACACCCTCGTCTTTGTAAACAAGCAGGAAAATCATGGCTTTATGCCGAAATGCCGTGTAAATTACCCTCTAAAGGACACTGTATCAATGAAGATTGGCATATTCACGGCGCTGTTCGGGGACAAGCCGCTGGAAGAAGCGCTGGATTTGATCGCCGAAGCCGGCATTCAGGCTGTGGAAATCGGCGCGGGCGGCTACCCCGGTTCCCGTCACTTGGATGATTTCGGCGGCGTCGAAACGCTCATTAAAGACACAGGCGCACGCAAGAAGCTGCGCCATGCGATAGAAAGCCGGGGCCTGACCCTCGACTCGCTGTCCGTGCATGGCAACCCGCTTCACCCGGACAAAGCTATTGCCGACGACCATCAAAAAGCGTTTGTGAACGCTGTTCTGCTGGCGGAAGCGCTGGAACTGGAAGTCGTCAACGGCTTTTCCGGCTGCCCCGGCGACAATTCCCGCGCCAAGTACCCGAACTGGGTCACCTGCGCCTGGCCTGACGAGTTCCGGGAGATTTTAGACTACCAGTGGAAGAAAGTCGCCATTCCGCACTGGCGCAAGCAAAACAAGTTCCTCAAAGACCACAAGATTAAGTTCGCCATTGAAGCCCATCCCGGCTTTCTGGTCTACAACCCGGAAACGCTCCTGAAGCTGCGCGACGCCGCCGGCCCGCAGATCGGCGCAAACTTTGACCCTTCCCACTTTTGGTGGCAGGGCATTGACCCCATCGCTGCTGTCCGCGTCCTCGGCGAAGCAGGAGCCGTCTTCCATGTCCACGCCAAAGACACGCGCATTGACCCCTACAACGCTTCCATCAACGGCACCCTGGATACAAAATCCTACGGCGACGTGCTGCACCGCGCCTGGACCTTCCGCGCCGTCGGCTACGGCCACACGCTGACCTGGTGGCGCGACTTCGTCTCCAATCTCCGCATGATCGGCTACGACGACGTGCTTTCCATTGAGCATGAAGACAGCCTGATGTCCACCCGCGAAGGATTGTACAAAGCGATGGAAACCCTCAAAGCCTCCGTCATCACCGAACAGCCCGGCGAAATGTTCTGGGCAAAGGAGTAAGCGATGAGCGACGCACTTCAAGCACTGGTCGGACGCCAAATCATAGTCTACTCCGGCACAGAACGCGGCGAGGGCGGCGACACGGGTGAGTTGATTTCCTGTGATGATATTTGGCTATGCCTGCGGAAAGGTTCAGAACTTCTTTACTTCAGCATGTTCCGCATCAGATTAGTCAAACCAGTTTAGAAACTGTATAGAGAGTTTGCCGGGCGACTGAAGTCGCGGCAACAAAAGCACGAAGTCCGCCTGCGCGGACTGATACAGATTTTCATTTCTTAAGCTCTGCTCTTAACCTGCGAAGGCAGGTTTCGTGCCATTGTTGCTGCGGTTTTAACCGCCCCTTCCTGCTTCTTATACAGTTTTTTAGAAACTTTACAAAATGTAAAGCATGAGCAGCCGAAACACGCCGCAGTTTTTTGTGGATACGCTTCAGGAACTTGAGGCTACCAACATCAGCGTCTGGACATTCGGGGGATGGGCGGAGGAACTTTTGGGCCTTCGCCCGCCCGGACCGCACAGTGACATTGATCTGCTGTACCCTGCCGAAGATTTTAGCGCTGTTGACCGATTATTGCAGGCGAGTGAAGACTTGGAAGAAGTGCCGGGCAAGCGCTTCGTTCATAAACGGGCGTTCCGGCGGCACGGCATTTTGGTTGAACTTTTCCTGCTGCAACCTAACCAAGCAGGTCTGGCAACCGACTTTTTCGGCCTGCGTCTGTTCCAGTGGCCCGCCGACACGCTGCTCCACACGGTTCCTCTGCTCGGTGCTTCTGTTCCAGCAGCCAGCCCAGCCGCGCTGCGTTTCTACCGAGAACAGCACAAGGCCGTTGAGGAAGCATACCAGCAGCATCTCGTGATGAGGGAAGGTAGCCGGAAATGGAAAGAGGATAATTGTGGACATTTTGGACCGGCTGCTGGAACATGATGCGGCGGCGACGCGAATGCATCTCGCGCTGTGCCGGGACTTGACCCCGGAGCAGTGGCATCAAGCGTTTGAATTTGGGCAAGGAAGCTTGTACGGCACGTTTGACCACTTTATTGATTCTCAAGAGTATTGGACTGCCCTGATCACGGGTCAGCCGGGGCCGTTTTCCCCACCTCCCTCCGACCCAAAGCGGGCATCGGAGAGTTTAACAGGACGATTTGAAGCCATCTCAGATGTTTTCCTAGCCGCCGCCCGGCTCATCCGCGACGAAGACCGCTTAAACGAAATGTTTGTGGATAGGGAAACCGGCCCCGCCCGCCGGACATACGGGGCCTGCATTGTTCATGTTGCCACTCACAGTATGCATCACCGTGCCCAGGCGCTTGTTATGCTGGATTTGCTCGGCGTTTCCTATGACCCCTTCGCCGGATTTGCAATTGACGGCTACCCGCTGGAATGATGATATGCGTTTGTATGGAGACTCGGTTCGGGTTTGCCGGCGGCAGTTTTGGGTATTCTTGTGTGTGATATTAGAAGATGCTGCTGCGGGCGATTGGGTGTCCTGGACGCCTGGCCCTAGCTTCCGTCGCGAAAGGATACACATGATACAAATGCAAACGCGCCGTCCGCCGCGCCTGCTGGCCTGGACGCTGGCGATGCTGATGGGCGTTCCGCTTTTGGCGGGCCTCGCCGGATGCGGCAGCAAGGACACCAGCGCAAGTCAGAGCGCAGCAAGTCCGGCAGCCGGCAGCGACGCCGCTTCAACCACCGCGCCCGGCGCGCCCACGATGACCGGCCAGCCTGCTCCGGCCAAGCAGGGCATGAGCACGCGCAACAAAGTGATTATTCTGGCCGGTGCGGCCCTGCTGTATTACCTGTATAAGAAGCATCAGGCAGCCCAGCAGGCGCAGGCCGGAACGCAGGCAAACGGCGCACAGCCGCAGTTGTACCGCTCCAAAAACGGCGGCGTTTACTATCGTGACCCGCAAAACCCGCAGAAAGTCACTTGGCTGACCGTTCCCAACCAGCCGGTGCAGGTGCCGGCAAGCGATGTCCAGCAGTATGCGCCGGATTACCAGCAGTATCAAGGGCAGGCCGTTCCGGCAGTCCCCGCCGGCCAGGCATCCCAGCCGGCAACGCAGTATGACCCCAGCCTCGCCGGGCAGTAAGCCTCGGCAGAATCCACAGATATTGAAAGGAATAAACTTATGGCACTGAACTTTTTGATGAACCAAGTCCAAAGCGCAATCTCGAACTACGCCAATCAGCAGCAGGGAACCGGCGGCTTTGACCCAAGCAACCTGCTTGGCGAAGTGGAAGGGCTGTTCAACCAGCACGCCTCAAACACTGGGCAATCGATTTTGCCAGCCTCCCAGGACCCTTATGGTGACCCCGGCCAGAACATTCTTCCCGCGTCCCAAGACCCCTACGGCGATCCAGGCCGATGAACCTTAGTGTCGCTTCCGAAAGCGCCTCGATTAAGAACGCCCCGCCACAGAGAATGGCGGGGCGTTTTGCGTTCCAGGGCCAGCCGAAAGGAGTGAGTAATTCGGGTTTGACCGGCCTGGAAGACAATGTGCGTCCTCTCGCTTTCGCAAGCATCCGCGTTACATTAGCCTTCTAAGACAAGCGTTTTTGTGCCCGCACTGCTGCGGCATAAGCCCCCTCCCAAATCGGCTTATAGATAGTCTGAACCATCTGCGTGATGTCTGCGCCTGCCCCGACAGGAGTCCCCGCGTGATACGGCGGCTGCGGATCGTACTCCAGCCCTAGCTGCATTGCTTTCGCATATTTCTCGTTTCGCAGCTTGGCGGCAAGACGCAAGCCGAAGTCAATGCCTGCCGTGACGCCCCCTCCAGTGATGCGGCTGCGATCCTCCACAACCCGCTCGGCTGCTACGGTCGCTCCCATCAGCGGCAGCAGGTCGCGGAAGGCCCAGTGCGAGGTCGCCCGGTAGCCTTTGAGCAGTCCCGCCGCGCCCAGCACCAGGGACCCGGTGCAGACGCTTGTGACGTAGCGGGCAGTTTTTCCCTTCTGCGCCAAGAAGTCCAGAACCACCGGGTCATTCATCAGCGCGACTGTGCCGTCTGCGCCACCAGGGACGAACAGCACCGTGAGGTTATCCGGGCAGTTCTTGAACGTCATGGTCGGCTGAATAGGAATGCCCGTATCGGTGGCAACGAGGCTTTTGTCCTTCCAAACGAGGTTTACGTTGATATTCATCAGCGAGGCGAGTATCTGGTTTGGGCCGACTAGGTCGAGCGCCGTCATGCCGGGGTAGGCCAGCATGGCGACCTGCTGCGGGGGGCCGACCGGAACGCCGTAGCTTTCGTCCATTGAATGCATGGGAATAGCAGGAGTCGCGATAGCTCCGGCGGCAGGGGCCTCTGCGGCAGAAGCGGGCGTGTCCAGCAGGCGCCCGGCGGACAGCGCTAAGCCGGCCAGGCCAAGCCGGGACGCCATCTCGCGCCGGGTCATTTTTATTGCTTGAGCGTCTTTTGCTTGGGCATCTTTTGCTTGCGCTTTCATGTTATGGGGTTCCTTTTCCATTGTAAAGCTCGTCGGTGCCAGGGTTGTTCTTGGCAAGCGAGCCGAGATGATTGGCGAGGCGATTGGCATCGCCGGACAGGGTGATCGGCTTCATCGCTTTGACATGCCCATCGGCAAAGGCGACATTGGCGAGGCCGAGATGACGCCCGTGTACCTGCTCCGTTTGCGTGACACCGTAAGCGGTGTACGCGGGCGGCACGATAAACGGGTCCTTGATCAGTGCGCTCTCGTAGTCGGCGGAGTCGGTGAACAGCACCGTGTCTGCGGGAGCCTGAATGAATGCCAGCGATGCAGGACCATCGCTGTACGGCGGTCCAGGCGGGGACGGGTCGTAGAAGCTGCCGTAGCCTCCCAAGTACATAAAGTTGTAGCCGTAGTCGCAGGGACCGAAACCGCCCTGGGAAATTCCTGCTGCGTCCGGGTCACCGAAGATCGAGGCGGTTTTCATGTACGGCCACATCGGCCCGTCTTTTTCCCGTGTGACCCCGGTCGTGAAGTCGGTACTGCCGTACCAGAAGACCGCGCTCGTGCTGGAAGAAGTCAAGCCGACGAGGCCGCTGGGAACGGACATTTCATCGGCGTCCTGTGTGTACATGACCCAGGCCAAAGCGATTTGCTTTAAGTTGGAAGCATCCGAAGCACTGCGTGCTTTTTCGCGCACCTGCTGAAAGACCGGGAACAGAATCGCCGCGAGGACCGAAACGATGGCGATCACCACAAGCAGCTCAATCAGCGTGAACGCAGGAAAAGTTTTTCTCATGGGCTTGTTCCTTTCGTGCGTCAGAACGCTTGGTACTGGCCGAAGCAGGGCTGGTCGGTGGTGGTCTGAACGGTATCGGGGTAACGCTCCCACTTCGCGTGTCCGTCGGCGAAGCCGTAGTTTGCGCCGCTCGTGTGGCGTTCGGAAGCGGGGGCGTACATGCCGTCTGGATTGGGAACGCAGTTTGCGATGGCGGCGGGCGGACTGCCAGGGTAAATCTCGCCGAGCCAGGGGTGGACATGGACATCGCAGAATTTGGCGTCGCGCTCGGTCACATAGATGGTTGACGACGGTTCCTGGACCTGGGCCAGCGTCGCGCCAAACAGAAAGTAAGCGTTGACTAGATACGACGTGATGCCGGGCAGCGGCGCGGTGGACGTGCAGGCCACGCCGAGGGCTACGCCATGCGGGTCGGGGTCGTCTGGGCAGACAAACAACTGCTGGGTGAGGCTGGCTGTATTTGCCGCGTTTCCCTGCGCCACATACGGCATGATCTTTTCGAAGGGTGAGCCGTAGTCCGCCCCGAGTGGAGGCCCTTCCAATTGACTGTTGTTGTCGTCCACGGCAGGGTTGTTTGTTGTCGGATGCTCCTGCGGGTACTTTTCGTCGGTATCCTGAACATACTGGGTCAGCGCCAGGCCAATCTGTTTGAGATTGGACAAGCAGGAAGTTCGGCGGGCGTTCTCACGCACTTTCTGAAAGACGGGAAACAAGATCGCGGCGAGGACCGCGATTATAGCGATGACGACAAGAAGCTCAATCAGCGTGAAGGCGCTGACCTGATGGGTGCGTTTCATAAAAGTTCTCCTGTGGTTGCGTTGCTGATAAGAAGCGGGCAATCACAGAAGGCACGGCGGGCGGAGTTGGGGCAAGTAAAAAAGCAGGGTCAGGCGGGGAACGGCGGCAGGATAAGCAGCGGCCTGGGACGGCGGCGGGACGACCCTTTGCGGAACCGGCAGCACGGCAAGAGGCGACCAAACCAATACGGCAAGCGTCACCGGCGGGGACTGAGGGCGGCAGGCACAGCGGCAGGAAGCGGAAGCCGTGCCGACGGGGCAGCAGCAGCATCTCATCCCAGGCTTCATTCCCAATTTCATTCCGGCACGAGCCATCGCCGCGCACATCGGGCAGTATGAGGCAGCAGAAGAAGCCGATACGTGATGCCGGGAAGAATGTAATGTCGCGGGGACGGCAGACGCAAGGCGCACCGCGCCGAGCAGGATCATTCCTGTCCAGAACGCCGCCATCAAGCAGCAGAAAACACGAAAGCGCGGTTGATGTGCAGCGGCAAACCCCATACTTTTTATAGTATGCCATATTGCGCCGCTGAATTCATGCAGAAGCTTGCGCTAACCGTCCGGGTCGTCAATCAGCGATTGCAGACGCTCGGCAAGCTCCGGCAGATAAAGGCTTGTCCAAGACTGGTCGATGAGGCCGACGTCAAGCAGGTCAATCAGGTGCACACGGTCTATGATGCGGAACGCAGTCAGCTTGGTTTGACCCAGAGGCACCAAATCAAGGACGGAAAATGCTTCTATCTGCACGGAGGCGGAAACGTCTGGATTTGGCAGAAGATCTGTGTCACGCACTTTTTCTTCAGCGAACAGCAAGCGCAGCCGTGTTCTTGGGCTTCCGCCTGTTCCATCAAGAAGAACATCGGGCCTGTTCGGATCACTCATAAACTGTGCAGCTTGCAGCGCCGCGTGTGCGCGAGGAAGGTCGCTTCGGCGGATGAGCAGGTCAACATTTGGTGTGAACCGTTCTCCGCCTTCGCCGTGCTGGGTCATCCACAGAAAAACAGCATTGCCGCCGATGACGGTATAAGAAATATCCGCATGTTCAAGAGCCGCAGCGGTGCGCTCCAGCCGTTGACGAACAAGATTGACGGCAAGAACCATGCGGTCTAGGATTTCCACGCCATCGGTAATCATGTCGTTACCGCCGCTTCCAGCAGCGTCAGAGTTCTGGCGTCGGCATTTAAGCGGGCGTAAGCGCCGAGCGGCAAGGCGTAGTTTTGGGAAACGTGGCCGAAGGGGAAGCCCAGCACGGCAGGTTTGCCGTAGGGCGCAAGCAGGTCGGTCCAAATCTGGCGCATCGGCAGGGTGCGGCTGTCATCGGCATTCGTAGCCTGGCCGACAACGAAACCCGACGCGGCGGACAGCAGGCCGGCTTCGGCGAACTGGGCCAAAAAGCGCTCGATTCGGTACGGCGCTTCGTCAATGTCTTCGATCAGCAGCAGCTTCCCCGCCGTATCAATCTGGTACGGCGTGCCGAGCGTGGCCGCGACCAGCGACAAGCAGCCGCCGCAGAGTCGGCCTTCGGTACTGCCGGAAACTAGGGTGTCGGCGGCCCGGCCCGGCACGATCCCGGCAGGCTGCGGGTCTTGCAGGAGGCGCATCTGCCAGTCAAGAATATCTGGGGCAAGTGTGCCAAGCTCAAACATCAGCGGCCCGTGCAGGGCAATTGTGCCGACGCGCTGGTTTAGGGGGATCAAAAGCGAGGTCGTGTCGGAGTAGCCGATGACCATCTTCGGCGGCAGGGCGGCCAGCGTGTCCCATTCCAGATGCGGCCAGAGGCGCAGGGCGGACGAGCCGCCGCGAGCGCACCACAAAATATGGATCGCAGGATCGGCGTAGAACGTGGTAAAATCAGACGCGCGAGCTTGAGGAGAGCCGGCATGGTGGCCGCTGTGGGCGCGGACGTGCGGAGCAACGACGAAGCGGAAGCCGCGCGAATGGAGTGCGGCAATGCCTGCGTCCAGCAAATCGGCTTCGACTGGGGAAGATGGGTTCACAATGCCGATTGTCCCGCCGGGCGGCAAGGCGCGGGGACGGCGCATGACTTGATTCACTAAATGCCATCACCCGAAATGTTTTCGTCGGGGCAGGGTTCCCAATGCTCGGCGCACATTTCGTCAAACTGAACTAGGAGCGGCTTTTCAGGGATTTTGTCCCAGACGGTGTCTAACGCGCGGAGAATGCGGTCGGGATGCTGCTCTTCTTCGACCATTTCGACGCGGCACTTGATGTCTTCGATTTCTTTGAGCGCCCGGCGGATAATCTCGCCCATCGGGTCGGCGTTGCCTAATGCCTGGTCCATGACCTGCTTGGTAGACCGCTCCGAAATATGCTGTCCGTCTTGAACTAGAATGCGTCCGGGAACACCGACAACGCTGGTGTTGGGGGGAACGTCGCGCGTGACGACGGCGTTTGCGCCAATCCGTGCGCCGTCGGCGACAGTGATATTGCCCAGCACTTTCGCGCCCATGCCGAGCAGGACGTTGTTGCCGACAGTCGGGTGCCGCTTGGTTTTTTCCAGCGACGTGCCGCCGAGTGTCACTTGATGGTACATGAGAACGTCGTCGCCGACCACCGCCGTTTCGCCGATGACGACGCCGGCCCCGTGGTCGATAAAGAAGCGCCGGCCGATGGTCGCGCCGGGATGGATCTCGATGTTTGTGAGAAAGCGGCTCCACTGCGAAACGATCCGGGCAGGCAGAAACCAGCCGCGATGGTAGAAGCTGTGGGCAATCCGGTGATGAAACAGCGCCCAAAACCCGGCATACGTCAGCACTTCAGCAAGCGAGCGGGCGGCAGGGTCTTTTTGCAGAATGGTTCGGATGTCTTCGCGTAAGTAGTGGAACACGGCGTTGTCCTCTGGCGCTGTAACAGGCGAAAACGTGTTTGGGTTCCGAAGCACGAAATATCTTTTGGGTAAAGGCCGTTATGTTTTTTAAGTATCTCTTCAATTATCTTCCGTGCATTGCAGCCTGCGGCAGCGTTCTTCTGCTGGCGGGCGCAGTGCCGGGCAAGCCGGCGGCACCTGCGCGTTCGGCCACCGCCGGGCGCATCACGGCGGCAATCAGCGGCCTGCAAGGAAGCGGCGGCTATCTGCGCGTCAGCCTTTTTAACGCAAGTAGCTTCCCGGACGGCGCTCCGCTTGCCCGGCGGGACATTGCGCTGCAAGCGCTCGGCGCGAAGACGGCCGGCCCGCTGACGGTTTCGTTTGCCGGGCTGCGACCCGGCGCGTATGCCGTGTGCGCTTTTCACGATCGCGATGGCAGCGGCAAGCTGACCCAAAACTTTTTGGGCATTCCTCAGGAAGAATGGGGCATGTCCGGCAATCCGCGCCCTCAGTATCGCGCCCCGCGCTTCGGCGAAGCCAAAGTGAGTCTGAACGCGCGGGAACAAAAGACAATTCCCATAAAGCTGCATCTTTAGCGTCTGCCGGCATACCATTGACAAGTACGCCGCTGAAAGAGCATACTGCGTGTGCTTTGTATGATTCACATGATTTATATGCAAAAGCACTTTCTTCATTCAATCTTCATTTCTTTAGAACAGAATACTCTCAAAAGCGGCACCACCCATGAGCAAACCCGACAAAAAAGAATTTTCGCTGAAAGACCACTTTTACGGCGCGGCCACTGTCGGTGAGCGCGGGCAGATCGTGATACCGGTGGAAGCCCGCAAACGCTACAACATTGAAACCGGCGATAAGATTTTGATTATGGGCGCTCCGCATGAGCGCGGCCTGATGCTGGTCAAGATTGATGCCATGCGCGAGTTTATGACAACGATTATTGCCGACTTGCAGCATATGGAGCAGGAAATCGCTTCGGACCACGCTCCTGCAAGCCCGGCACAGACGGAGGAAGACGCTTCTTGAGAAGACCTTTATTGAAACGACGCTCTCAGCAGTTTTCGGCAGGCATTGCTGCCGGCTTGACCGCTTTCGCTGCACTATCCGCGTCCGCGCAAACACCGTCACCAACGGCTGCTGCTCCTGCGGCAGTCCCCGCACCGGGAAGCGCGACCACGCCGGGTGCTATCACCGCGCCGGGTGTTCCCGTGCGAACATTGACGCTGGACCAGGTGCTGGGGCTTGCGCTCAGCAACAATTCTTCGGTGCTGCTCGCCCGCGAAAAGGTGATCAAAGCCCAGCAGTTGATTTACGAAGCAAACGCGGGCGGGCTGCCGACAGTTCGTTTAGACCTGGTGGACACGCTGTCCAGCAACAAAACATTCGGTACAGGGAACGGCGGCAGCAACGCCACCGGCACCCTGCCGGGCGGCGGCGCCATTCCGGTCATCACGGATACCGGCGGCGGGAATGCGTCCGGGGTTGTCAGCAGTGGCGGCGGCGGGACCGCCACTGGGGCAGGCGCGACTTCCACCGGCACGACCACCACCAATACCACCACGACGACCGGCGCGACAACAACAAACACCGTTCCAACCAACACGACGCTCGGCTCCGGCGGCACCACAAGCACCGGCACCGGAACAATTGGGACCGGGACAGGCGGCACAGGCACTGGGACAAGCGGTACGGGAACCGGAACAAGCACCGGAACCTTCGGCACGAGCGGCCCGACCGCACAAGCAAGACCGGGCCAAGCAAGCTTGGGCAGCGCGGACCTGCCGCCGATCATGCAGCAGCTTGCCAATACGCAAAACGCCAAACCCGGCACGGGGCAGCCGCTGAAGGCGCGGGACAACACAGGGACGGGGACCGGCACGGGAACAGGAACCGGGCAGCTTCCCGGCAACGGCTCCCTCAACAACGCCATCAGCGGACACAACAACAACTACAGCGGGCAGGTCAGCGTCACCCAGGGCATTGACATCTTCAACTTGGTCCCAGCAGCCCAGGACGTCGAGCGCTTCACCCGTGACTTTTACGTCACCGATCTGCGGCGGGTCCAAAACGAGACCGCGCTGTCAGTCAAAGATCAATACTTCAACGTCCTGCGCGACCAGGAGCAAGTCGGGGTCTATCAGCAGCAGGTCGCCGCCGACCAGGAAAGCGTCCGGGTCACCCAGGCCCAGGTCAATGCCGGGTCAGTCGCACAGTTTGATTTGCTGACGGCGCAAACGACGCTTTCCAACGCGCAGCAGCAGTTGTCTTCGGCGCAGGACACGCTGACGCTGGCGCAGGACAACTTGAATAATCTGCTCGGAATCAACCCCGACACGCCGATTGCCCTGCAAGTGCCGGCCCTGCCGCCGCTAAACCAGGCTTTCAACCGCGACCAGCTCACGCGGGTCGCTGACCAGCAGCGGCCGGAATTGATCCAAGCCGGCACGAACATTACTATCGCCAGACGGCTTGTCAGGCTGGCCGGGGTCGGCCTGCTGCCGTCGCTGAGTGTGGTCGGCAGCGGCAACTACGCCGGCTATTCCAGCAACGGAACACACGGCACGCTGAGTTTATCGGCGGTTTTGGGTATTCCGCTGTATGACGGCGGCACGACGCGGGCAAAAGTCAAGGAAGCCGAGTCGGACCTGCGCTCACAGCAGGTGACCGCCGGCCAGCTTCAGGAAAACGTCGCCATTGAAGTGCGGCAAGCGCTGGCAAACATCACCGACGCCCAGACCCGCGCGTCTTCCGCCGGCCTCGGCGCACAGCAGGCGGCGGAAGCGTACCGCCTGGCAAGAGTGCGCTACCAAAACGGCATCGGCACGATTTTAGATGTCGTCAATGCCCAGGCCCAGCTTGCTCAGGCACGGTCCAATCTGGTGAACGCGCAATATGATTATCAAACTTCGCTGGCGCAGCTTACCCGCGCCATCGGCAGCCGTTAAGCAGAAGAAGTTTAGCAGGAGAACAGTGACAGAATGAAGATCAATCGTGCTGCATCGGCACTTGCAGGAATAGCCGTGGCCGCCGCCCTCGCCGGGTGCGGCCACAAACAGGATGCCGGCGGCGGCGGTAAAGGAAGCCGCGGCGGCGCAGCCGGCCCGAATGCGCCGCTGCCGGTGGAAGTCGCCGCAGTGACGCGCGGCACGATTGCGACCAGTGACCCAGTCACCGGCAGCATTGCCGCCTTGCAGGACGTACAACTCTCGGCGCGGGTCAGCGGACGGGTCACGGCGGTCAACTACCGCGAAGGCCAGGTTGTCCGCGCCGGGCAGGTCATTGTCCAGCAGGACGCCACCGATTTGCAGGCCAACGTCCGCGCGGCCCAGGCGAACGTCAGCCAGGCCCAAGCCAATGTTTCCTCCAACATCGCCAAAGTTTCTCAGGCGCAGGCGAACTATAGCTTGGCCGTGCAGACCGTCAGAGCCGCCGTTTCCCAAGCCCGCGCTCAAGTGGCCTCCGCGAACCAGAACTACCTGAAAATCAAAGGCGGCTCACGGCCCCAGCAGGTGCTGCAAGGCCGGGGCCAGCTTCTTTTAGCGAAAGCCAATCTTGACAATGCTCTGACGAACTTGAACCGGGACAAGAGCTTGTTCTCACAAGGCGCGATTGCGAAGTCGGATCTGGACACGGCGCAAACCAACTACACAGTCCTTCAGCAAACTTACAGCATCCAGCAGCAGGCGCTTTCGCTGACCGTTCAAGGCAACCAGGCCGAAGACATCGCCGCCGCACTGGCCCAGTTGCAGCAGCAGCAGGCGAACCTTCAAACAGCCGTCGCGAACCAGCAGACGGTCCAGCTTCGGCGCGACGACATCACCGCTGCCCAGGCGGCTTTGCAGCAGGCGCGGGCCGCTGTCCAGCAGCAGCAGGCGACCCTGATTTACGACCAGCAGCAGGTGGACTACACAGCAATTCGATCCCCAATTGACGGCATCATCGCCGCGCGTACCGTGGAACCGGGCCAGATCGCGTCTCCCGGAGCAAACTTGATGCGGATCGTCAACGTCAAGACCGTTTTCTACGAGCCGACGATTTCCGAGACTGACTTTGAGCAGACCAATGTCGGTGATCCCGTTGCCGTGCAGGTAGATGCTCTGCCGGGACGCTCGTTTAGCGGCGTCGTCAAGGCCGTGTATCCTGCCGCTGCCAGCGGCAGCCGCCAATTCACGCTGCGGGTGGCTGTGCCGAACCCTACCAACGCGCTGCGCCCCGGCATGTTCGCTCGTGGCACCCTGCTTGCGACGGTACACCGGAACGTAGTCGTAGTTCCCGTCACGGCCCTGGTGCCGGTGCAGACCGCTACGGCAGATGCCTCTACCAGCGAAGGCACGGCGACCGGGGGGACTACGCTGCCGCCTGAGCAGGTGTTTGTGGTTGGACCCGGCAACAAGGCCATCGCGCGTCCGGTCAAGGTCGGTATTGTCAACGCCAATCAAGCGGAGATCCTCAGCGGCCTTCAGCCCGGCGACACGCTTGTGACCGTCGGCCAGGGCCAGCTTATCGCAGGCCAGCCGGTCAAGATTGAAAGCCAGGCAAACGGCGTTGGCGCGGGACTTGCTACAACGTAAGATGAAGGATTGAGACGAGCCACGGAAACCATGCCATAAATGGCACGGCTATATGGCCTTCGGCCACGAAGTACCACTTCGCGGCACTAAGACAAGATTATTCTGAACCCCGCGCCCTCCGGGCCTGCCAGTGCAGAAGCGGTGTTTTGTGGCGTCTGCGCCGTATAGCCGTGCCATTCATGGAGCAACTGCACCCGGCGGCATGGTCTGGATTTGTGTTCGCATGACGTTCAATTTTTTGCTAGAAATTTTGAGGTATTTATGGGACTGACACGTCTTGCCATTTCCCGCCCGGTCGTCATCTTGATGATGGTTGCGGCCTTTCTCGTACTCGGCCTGATTTCCTATTTCAAGCTGCCGGCGGAGCTGAACCCGCAGGTTGATTTTCCGCGCGTCACCGTGCGGACAACCTACGCCGGCACAAATCCGCAGGAAATGGAAACGCTGGTGACCAAGCCGATTGAAGACGCCATCAGCGGCGTCAGCGGCGTTCAAGAGATTGACTCGTATTCCGAGCAGGGCGTTTCCACTGTTTCCATTCAGTTCTTCTTTGGAACAGATTTAGACACGGCGGACGCGGATGTTATCCAGAAAGTGGATGCCATTCGCAAGAACCTGCCGACGGCGTCCGACTCGCCCGCCGTGCTGAAAGCGGACACCAGCGGCCAGCCGGTTATGCACATCGCCATGCAAAGCAACCGGCGGTCAGAGCGTGAGCTGCAATCGCTGGCAACAAACATCGTCCAGCCGGCGCTGGAACAGGCGACGGATGTCGGTACGGTTTCCATCGCGCAAGGTTCCCTGCGGGAAATCCGTGTTTCGGTCCCGGCCAGCCGCCTCGCCGCTTACGGCATCACGATTTCCCAGCTTGCTCAGGCCATTGGTAACGCCAACGTCAACGTTGCCAGCGGCTTTATCCAGTCCGGTTCCTCGTATTACAATGTCCGGCTCATCGGCGAGTTCGCCAGCGTGGATGAGATCCGCAACTTGAAGCTGAACTTCGCCGCCACGCCCACCGGCGGCAATGCGGTTTCCGCCGGCGGCGGGGCGGCGGTCGGGACGGCGATAGCCGGCACAACGGGAACCACGGCGGCTGTCTCGACGGCGGCGACGCCGGTTTCTTCCAATCAAGTGGTGGCGCTGGGCGATATTGCCACCGTGCTGGACACCGGCTCGGAGCAGACGCAGGATGCGTTCCTGAACGGCCACCCGTCTATCGGCATTGACGTTCTGAAAACAACGGACGGCAACACGCTTGCCGCCGTGGCCGGCGTCAAGACCCAAATCAAGAACCTTGCGAAGATCCTGCCGCCTGACATCACTTTTACGATTTCAACAGACCAGTCGGAGACCGTCAATTCCAACTTAAATGACGTCGTCGTGTCACTGATTTTAGGTGCCTTGCTGGCTGTTCTGGTGGTGTTTGTTTTCCTGCACAACATTCGCGGCACGATTATTATCGCCATTGCCATCCCGACTTCCATGATCGCGACGTTTTTGCCGATGTACGCACTCGGCTTCACCTTGAACACGCTGTCGCTGCTGGGCTTGTCGCTTGCGGTCGGCATTTTAGTAGACGACTCCATTGTCGTGCTGGAAAACATCAACCGGCATTTGGCGATGGGCGAGGAGCCGACTGTCGCGGCGATCAATGGCCGCTCCGAGATCGGCTATGCCGCGATTACGCTTACCTGCGTTGACCTTGTCGTCTTCCTGCCTATCGGCTTCATGGGTGGAGTTATCGGCGAGTTCTTCCGGTCGTTCGGCATCACGGTTGCGTTTGCGACTTTGTTTTCGTTGTTTGTGTCGTTTACGCTGACGCCGATGCTGGCGGCCCGCTGGTACAAAAAAGGCGAGCGCAACGAATACGACACCGGCTTCGCGGGGGCGTTTGACCGAAATTTCCTGCGCTTTGAGGATTGGTACCGGAGCATTCTGCGCGGGGTGCTGACGTTTGCTTACGTTCCGCGTTACCGGCGGACAGGCGGGCCGGCTCCGGCGCTGCCGCTGCGGGCATGGTCCGGCTTCTGGGCATGGTGGCTGCGCGGCCCGGTGCTGGTACTGCTGGTCGGAAACTTGTTCTTGTTCGCGATTTTTGGACTGCTCGGTAAAAACCTCGGCTTCCGGTTCGCACCGGAACAAGATCAAGGTCAGGTTTCCGTGCTGGTTCAAGCTCCGGCAGGTTCTTCGCTTGCGTTCACGGAGTCAATCACGCGGCAGATTGAGAACGTCATTTACAACACGCCGAACCTCAAGCATGATACCAAGTTCGTGTCGACGACGGTGGGCGACGCCGGGCCTGGGCAAAACGCCACAGGAACGCAGTATGCCCATGTGGACTTGACGCTTTATGATCGCAAAAGCATTCTGGACACTCTTCAGTTCTGGAAGCATGAGCATCTGCGAAACCGCTCTGATGTGGAGGTCGCACTGCAAATCGGCAAGCTGACCAAAAACATCGTCGGCGCACGCATCCTGCCGGCAAATGTCAGCGGCTTCGGCGGCGGCTCTCCGCCCCTGGAAATTGACCTGACCGGCCCGGACTTCAATCAGCTTCAAGCGGCGACCCAGCAGGTCCAGAAGCTGATCGCCGCCACGCCCGGCACCTACAACGTGGACAACTCGTTTAAGAACAGTCAGCCGGAAGTGGAAGTGCGGCTGGACCGCATCAAAGCGCCGGAGTTTGGGCTGAGCTTGCAGCAGGTCGCCAATGCCCTCGCCGACTCCGTGGCCGGCAACCAGGACACGGAGTTCCGCGATCCTGCCGACGGCCAGCAGTATTATATTCGTGTGCAGCTTGCCGACCAGGACCGCAACAACCCGGCAACGGTTTCCAACATCATTGTCGGCTACCAGAACGGTACTCCGGTGCATCTCGGCGATGTGGCTGAGATTACGGTCGGCTCCGGCCCGGTTAAGATTGACCGCTTGAACCGCCAGCGCAAGATCGCCGTGACGGCGTACCTGCGCCCCGGCTTCCAGCCGGGCAGCGTGAACGCGGCCCTCGCTCCAAAACTGGCGGCGATGAACCTGGGCCAGGTGACTTACTCATCCGGCGGCGAAGCCAAGAGCATCGGGCAGGAAATCGGCTACCTAGCGACCGCGTTCCTGCTGGGCATTGCGCTGACGTATATGCTGATGGCGGCGCTGTTCAATAACATGATCTATCCACTGTCCATCATGCTGTCTCTGCCGCAGGCATGGGCAGGGGCAATCATTGCACT
Source organism: uncultured Armatimonadales bacterium (assembly GCA_964246575.1). Lineage (GTDB taxonomy): Bacteria > Armatimonadota > Armatimonadia > Armatimonadales > Capsulimonadaceae > JANXMY01. The sequence goes on along the minus strand of CAXTRL010000010.1, from coordinate 5,233 downwards.
GACCATTGCTCAGGAGCCGCTCAGTTTGATCGCCATGATCGGCATCGTGTACTTAAACGCGATTGTCAACAAGAACGCCATTCTGCTGGTGGATTACACCAACACCTTGCGCGGACGCGGCTACAAACGCCTGGACGCCATCTTGGAGGCCGCCCCAATCCGCCTGCGGCCTATCTTGATGACGACATTTACGATCATCGTGTCCACGCTGCCGACGGCGCTTGCGCTTGGCCGGGGCGCGGGCTTCCGGCAGTCATTGGGCGTCGCCGTCATCGGCGGCATTATCCTGTCGCTGGTCTTGACCTTGATTATCGTGCCGTGCGCTTACTTCTTGTTTGACAACTTCAGCAACTGGCTGGGCCGGGTCATCTGGCACCGCCAGATTCCCGCCGAAGCCCTGGCTTACAGCGGCAGCGATCAGGACGACCCGCGCCACGAAGACCATTCCCTGCGGCCCGAGCCGCTGGACTAACCCGTAGGGGCAGGGTTTACCCCTGCCCTTCTCTTTTTGCCCTTCTCTTTTTGTCCGTTCTTTCTGTCCGTTCTTTACACGCAAAAGCGCCCCGCCAAGATTAAATCTTGGCGGGGCGCTTTTGTGATGATTTGCGATTTGGCCTACAGGTCTTTGTCATCTTTCGCATCGTCCAGATCATCCGACATATCTAAGTCCGCATCTTCGTCCAAATCTTCGATTTCACCGGCCTCTAAATCCGCATCCGCACTCATGGCAGACGCCGACACGATGGGCGGCTCATAGCGGGTCAAGCGCGAAGGCCGCTTGGGGCAGTTGGTACAAGTAAATTTGACCTTTGCGCCTCGCAGCCAGGATGGGACGCCCTTGAAGACGGCCCCGCAGTCACTGCATCGTATTGCTTCCGTTGGCATATATTCGTTCCACCTTACTCTTCGTGTCTCAGTTCTACCTTAAGCTCTACTTTTAATCGTTCTTTTCTGCGGAAATCGCCACGTCCTGGCTTGGGGATTTGCCGGTGCCGTTGGAGGCGATGGACGATGGGCGGGCGGACGGGCGAGGTGCCGCCGCCGTGCTTTTCTTCACCGGCTGTTTGTCGTCCGCTGCTGGGGTCAGCACCCCGTTCATCACCATCAGCACCCCTATTACCAGGTAGCACCAGGCTTCCTTGCCGGTGACCGGCTGACCGGGATCATACACAAAGCGCGGCCCTAAAATGAGGCCGACGATCCCCAGCACAATCAAAATCGCGCCAATCACGGTGAAGGTGCTCAGCCAGCGAGACCTTAGCATAGATTCGTTCCTTATCCGATCAGCCCTGCCTTTGGCGGGACATGTTTCCTAATTATACACTATTCTGGGCCACTATTTTACGGTGGTTCCGGCTCAGTTTACCGTAGTCCATTCCTCAAAAGTTCCATCATCAAGCTCCACCACCGCCGCGCCGCGCTCCGAGAGGCCGATCAGCTTCCCCAATACTTCCCCCTGACGCACTGACGCGCCCGACGCGAGGATAGCCCGGCACTGTGCCAGGATCAGAGGAAAGCCGCCTTGACGCCAGCGCTGTTCCCAAAGAGTCAGCGACGATGCAACGGCATCAATCACGCTCAGCACAGGCTGTTCCCGCTCCGTAAGACGCAGGGAAGTCGGCGGGTACGCAAAGCCAGCCGCGCCCTCAAATTCGGTTTGGCTGACGTTGATGCCGATGCCGAGAATAGCCACTCCGGCGGCAACTTCCACTAAAATGCCGCCGACTTTTCTGCTGCCCAGCAGCAGGTCATTCGGCCATTTAATCTGCGGGGGAAAACCGAGCGAAAGGAGGGCGTCAGCAGCGGCAAGCGCCGTCACTAGCCCAAGCTGAGAGGCGTCCAACGCTGGCGGCACATGGTACACAAACGACATCAGCGCACTTTGACCGGCCTGCGCCTGCCACTGATGCCCGCGCTGCCCCCGCCCGCGCGTCTGAAAGTCGGCAGTGACCAGCGCACCGGATGGTGCACCTTCTAAAGCCCACTCCCGCGCTGCATCGTTCGTGGAACCGCATTCCGAAAAATGCTTGTGCGGTCTGCCAAACTTTGTCATTCGGCGAAGTCCAGCGAAATGTCCAGCGCCGGGGCCGAGTGCGTCAGCGCCCCGATGCTGAGAATGTCTACCCCTGTTGCCGCAACTTCCGCCACTCGCGCTTCCGAAAGATTGCCGGACGCCTCCGAGATGGCCCTGCCGCCGATCATCTCTACCGCCCGGCGCATCGTTTCCGTGTCCATGTTGTCCAGCAGGATAACGTCCGCGCCCGCCGACAGCGCTTCTTCCACCATCGCCAGCGCCGCCGCCTCCACTTCTATCTTCATCGTGTGCGGGATGTGCGCCTTCGCCCCGGCGACGGCGTTCTGGATGCCCCCAGCCGCCTTGATATGGTTGTCTTTAATCAGCACGCAGTCATACAACCCCAAACGGTGGTTGAAGCCGCCGCCCGCCCGCACCGCATACTTTTCTAATGCCCGCAGCCCCGGCGTCGTCTTGCGCGTGTCTACAATCCGGGCTTGGGTTCCCGCCGTAAGGCTGACGTAGCGGGCCGTCAGCGTCGCCACGCCCGAAAGCCGCTGCATGAAGTTCAGCGCCACCCGCTCCGCCGTCAGCAGGGCGCGGGCATCACCCCTCACAGTCGCCAGCGGCGTTCGCCCGCCCCCCACCCGCGCCCCATCTTGGACTAACGCTTCCCAATGCGCATTCGGGTCCAGCAGCTTAAACGCCAGCTCGCCCACCGCCAGCCCGGCGATGACTCCCGGCTGCTTCGCCAGCACCGTCGCCGTCGCCATCGTTCCGGCAGGAACGCATAGCATCGTCGTAATGTCCCCCGGCCCGATGTCTTCTAACAGCGCCGCCCGCACCAGCGGCTCATATTGTATCTGTGGTATATCCATTATTTTTTCTAATGCTTTGCCGGCGGCTCCGGTTCCGGCAAGCTCTGGCTTTCAATCTGTGCAGTGACCGGCACGGTGAGAAAGTAGCCGTTTTTTGTTTGGAACGTCAGTTCCGCCCCAGCAAAATCAGCCGGCGTCTTCGGGCTGAGGACGATATGCCAGGTCTCAAACATTGATCCATTTAATCCCATTTCGTCACTGGAAGGCGCTGTGACGTAGGAAGAAGAACTTGTTACAGTCATGTTCCCTAAGTTAGGTCTTCTTTTTCGAGAATTAAGTTCTTGAGGTGAAACGAAATTAGACCTGAAAACGCCCATCCGATATTCTTTTGTCGCACCTCTGCCAAGTTCAACTCGACCAAAACTAATTCTATCAGAGTCCGTATCCAGACCCTGCACCACTTCGCCGCGCACGATGACGCCGTTATCCTCGACGGCGACTGTCGCATCGTCTTCCCGCGACACAACAGGGTCGCGGTGCAAGGTCAGGAAAAAGCGAAAAAAGCCCGGAGTGTAAGCGCCCACGAACTTCACCCGGTATGTTTCCGTAATGGTCCGAGGACCGTCCACGCAAGAGAAGAGTGTGACCTCCGCCTCATTGTTGCCATATTCGCATCGCAGCGTCGGCAGATGGTCAGGGGGAAACACGCGCCGGTCAAACGTCACCCGCAAAAGCTGCGTGGGCCGCTCACTAGACGGGATTTGCTCAAAGTCAAGGATAGTTGGAAAGAACGAGACAGCAGGCGGCTTTTTGGGCGCGTCCGCCCAAGCAGGCGCAAGACCTAAAAAGACAAGGCAGGCAGCCGGCAGAAGCTTGACTTGTTTTCGTGAAACGTTCATAGGGAATCGTGGATCAAAGCGAAGCCGCTTGTGGCTGCAACAAGGCAACGGTTTTCGGCAGCCCCTGCCGCGCCAGGGTATCAAGAAACTCTTCAACCGACTGCGCGGGCCGGATGAGCCGCTGCCTTTGGTTCTTCAGCGCGGTGAGTACTTCCACAGGAGATTCTTGCAAAAGCTGAACAACGAAATCATCAGGATGGCTTGTTTCAATTTGGCAGCTCGCTAAGACGCCGACTGGAAAATCCTTTAAATTGAACGTGATAATCACGTCAGCCTCAGCATGTATGGCCGCCGCTAAGACGTGTCGATCCTCTGGGTCAGGCAGGTTCAAGGTCGGGATCCAACTCTCATAGCCGCTTACCAGAGCGTCGGGAACAGCATGGTCCATCACGGCGCGTGTTCGGTGAAGCTGCGCCAGGGGAATGTCCGGGCGGGCTTCGTGCAGGTTGCTGATCCATTCGTTGTGGATGGCGTCGGTCCAGTGCGCCCGAAACAAGCGTGTCACGGCCAGCGACATCAAGGTATCACGCAGCGGGGCGGGGTACAAAACGCAGGCGTCGTATAGGATCGATAGATGTGCCAAATCTTTAGTATCCTGTTTTAGTATCCTGTTTTAGTATCCCATTTTGAGTTCCTGCGCCTGGGCTTGAAGTTCTGCCAGCGCAGCATAGGATTCCTCATCCTGGCGCTCCCGGTAGGCTTTCAAGTCACGCAGGCGGACCCGTTTGTGCGTTCCTACAGTATGAAAGGGAAGCTTCCCCTCGTCAAGCAGGCGCGACACATAAGGGCGGGATACATTCAGGAAGCTCGCTGCCTGGCTGGTAGTCAGATCGGACTCAATCGGCAGGACGGACAAAGCGTGACCGTCCGCCAGCTCAGTCAGGATGCGCGACAAAAGCCGGCGGGCAACATCCGGCAGTTGGCCGATGTCAAGATGCCCTTGAGACAGGGCGGTCATCGCTTTCTGCGCCTGCTCCCTATCTTGATGTGTCGGTTCTACGGTTTCAGTAAAAGCGGTTTCGGAGAAAGATGGCGCGGTTTCGGAGAAAGATGGCACGGCTAAAAATCCTCATTGCCATTTTACCCCCTAAGTGTAATAACTGCAACAAGATTTATAGTAAGGCTTCGTCTTAGTCATTTCCTATAGTGCGCGGTTTTCCCTGCCGGTACTCGGACGGCGGGACGCCCATTTGGCGCTTGAAGGCGACGGAAAACGCATACGGGTTGTCGTAGCCGACTAGGCGGGCGACGGCTTCGACGGTGTATGATTCGGACGCGAGAAACGCGGCGGCGCGGCGCATTCGCAGGGCGGAAACATGGCGCATGGGGCTGACGGCAAGCTGGGCTTGGCACAGGCGGCGCAGATGCTCCGAACTGAGACCCACGCGGCGGGCAAGCGCTTCCACAGTCCACGGCGCGGCCAGGTCGGCGTTGACGCTATCCCAAAGCAGGCGCAGGCGCGGGTCGCCGCCGCCGGGCTGCACCAAGCGCCGGGCATACGC
>CAXTRL010000009.1:22005-24615 GCA_964246575.1 uncultured Armatimonadales bacterium | reverse complement strand
CAAAACCAGAGTCGCGCCAGCGGCGCGAGCCGTGTCCGCCGTGCCGTCGGTTGAGCCGTCGTCCATGACGACGATGTCCGTGATCTCGGATCGCAATTTAAGCGCGGCAAGCGTCACGGCAATCCGATCGGCTTCGTTGAAGACCGGAATGAGGGCGCAGACGCGCGGGAACTCTGTCACTGAAAATTCTGTCACTGGGCCGCCGCGCCTCCCAAAGAGTCAGGCAAGCGCTGCTTGGCGGTCGGCTTGATGCCGTAGTCGCCCGCTTCGCCGCGCAGGGCGAACGGCAGGGCCATTTGGCCCAGCGGCAGATCAACGCAGTCTATGGTCGTAATCCCGGCGGCTTGATAGGCCGGAACGGAGGAAGCCGCCGCCGTGGACGGCTCGCAGCCGGCAACGGTCACGCCGGGCAGCGCCGCAAAACCCGCGACAAGCGCGGTATCTATGGATGTATCCGGCTGGTCGGCGCTGCTGCCACCGACCAACACAAACAGCGTGCAGGGCTGGGTAATGTCCCCGGAAAGAGTCAGCAGACCCGCCTGCTGCAATGACGACGCGGCATCGGCATTGGTGGGGCTGACGGCGGTGCCTTGCGCCAGCGCGGAAGCCAGTGCGGCCAGCAGGGCTTTGTCCTGAGCAGCAGGGTCGGACGCTGGAGATAGGGAAGCAAGCGCCGAGCGTTGCCTTGCGGTCAGCGTCCCCCAGCGCCCGGACAGCACGACGGCTGCCGTCACGGTTGCCCCGGCATCTTCTAAAGACTGAGTTGCGTCCTGAGTTGCATCGGCATAATCGCCGGTTTGAATGACAACAACGCGCTTTCCGGCCAGCTTGCCGCGCACCAGGGCAGGCTGCAAAGACGCCAGCGCCGCTTCGTCCTGGGCCAGCCGGTTTTTGGTTTCGTCACGCTGCTGCACCACCAGATTGGTTTCCCCGGCCAGCCTTTGAACGGCGTCCCGCTGCTGCCGCACTTGAATGGGGCCGTAATAAGACGCGCCAATCAAAATGCCGAAGCCCAGCATCAGAAAAATGGCGATAGAATAAAATAGGTGGTAGCGGGCATCAAGCATGAAGACGCCACCAAATGCGAATTAGCGCTGCCAAGTTTTCCCACATCGGCGAAAAGCGCAGCAGGACGACGACGGCGAACAAGAACGACAGCAGCAGCGCGACGTGGGCGATAAACGGCGGGCGCGGCTGGTACAGCTTAAACACGCCCCGCGCATCTACTAAGCGCGGGCCGACTTTGAGGCGCACCAAGTAGGTGCTTGCCATGCCGGCCCGGCCCTTGTCCAAAAAGTCTTCCAAATTAGAATGCGTGCCGAGGGCGACGATCAAATCCGCGCCATGCTCATACGCCAGCAGCAGGGCAGCGTCTTCACTGGTTCCCGGCACGGCAAATAGATCCGCGTCTAAACCCAGCGCTTTGACCCGCGCCATGCCCGGCGCATCGCCGTTTTTGTAAGCATGGACAATGATCTGCGCCCCGGAGCGCAGGGCGGCGTCGGAAATGCTGTCCATATCGCCTAGAATAATGTCCGGGCGATGGCCGATGTCAAGCAAAGCGTCCGCCGCGCCGTCTACTGCGATCAGTATGGGCTTGTAGTCGTGGAGGTAGCCGCGCATCAGCGCTAAGTCGTCTTTGTAGCCTTCGCCGCGCACCACCACCAGCGCATGACGCCCCGCCATCTTCACCCGGCGCAGGGCGGGAACATCAGTGGGGTCCAGCAGCAGGTCTTTGTCGGCGTCTAAGTATTGAAGCGTGTTGCGGGCGAACTTTTCCAGCTCCGCGCCTAGATTCGCCCGCGCCGACGCGGTTGCTTCGGCAATCCGGGCGTCGTTCCAGGGAATGAGCGCGTCCAGAAGCTCGTCGTTTTGCATCAAATGGGCGCCACTGACTGCCAGCCACGCTCCGTCTCGCACCTGTCCGAACTGGCCGGCATTGAACAACTGATACATCGGAATTTGCGCGGCCGCCAGCACCGATGGGCCGCGATTGGGATACTTGCCGCTGATGAACGGCTGGGCGTTGACGACCGCGCCCACCTGAGCATCCGCCAGGGCGCGGGCGGCCAAGGCATCCAAATCCGCATGGTCGATGACGGCGATGTCGCCCGGACGAAGGCGCTTGATCAGCGCCTTCGTGCGCCGGTCACAGCGGGCTGTGCCGCTCAGCCCCTGCAATGGAACCGTCTTGAGTTGAGCCGTCATGGAATCAGGACGTACAAGCGCCACGGTGTCTCGGCCTTCCTTTTCCCGCCTCGCAAACATTCCTGTCAGTATAGCATAAACTCGTCGCTTCGGCGTGTCATACTACTTTTATGGTTGAACTCATAGACACGCACTGCCATTTGAACCACGAAGATTTTGCGGGTGACTGGGAAGACGCGCGGGACCGGGCTATCTCTGCCGGTGTCACGCGCCTGCTTTGCATTGGCTACGATCTCGCCAGCAGCCGCCGCGCTGCCCAACTTGCCTCGGAAAATGGCCCAATTTATGCGGCAGTCGGCATTCACCCGGAAGCGGCCGCCGAATGGTCCGCCGAGACCGCCGCAGCTCTCGCGGCTTTGTACCACCAAAGTGCCGGCAGAATCGCAGCTTACGGCGAGATCG
>CAXTRL010000009.1:9781-21995 GCA_964246575.1 uncultured Armatimonadales bacterium | reverse complement strand
CGGAAGCCGCCGAAGAATGGACACCGGAAGCCGCAGAAGCTCTCACAGCAATAAGTGCCGGCAGCGCGGGCAAAGTCGCGGCTTACGGCGAGATTGGCTTAGATTACCATTGGGACACCGTGCTGCGTTCCCGCCAGCAGGAAGTTTTCGCCGCGCAAATCGCTTTTGCCCTAAAGCTGCGCCCAGAGTCCCCTGCCCTGCCGCTGATTATCCATAACCGCGACGCGCTTGCCGATGTTCTGGCTGTGCTGAAGGCTTCCAAAACAACTGCGCCCATTGTCATGCACTGCTTTACTGGAGACACCGACGACGCCAAGCTGTGCTTAGATGCCGGCTGCTTTCTCGGCATCGGCGGCGTCGCCACGTTCAAGAAGTCGGACGCTGTCCGCGCCGCGATTGCTTATACCCCTTTGGAGCGCCTGCTGCTGGAAACTGACTGCCCGTACTTAGCTCCGCAATTCAAGCGCGGACGGCGCAATGAGCCGTCGTACCTGCCTGCCGTCGCCGAGGCCGTCGCCGCTGCCAAGAACATCCCGCTTGCGGAAGTCGCCGCCGTCACCACCGCTACGGCTGTCCGGCTGTTCGGGCTTGCCGCCGTCTGAGTTGCCGCCGTCTGAGTTGCGGAACTTTACGCCTTCTCCAGACAGTTATTAACGGCATGAATAAAATGAGTCTGCTTTTTCTGCTGCCGCTGGCAGGCGCGGCGGCGCTGCCGTCGCTCGCTCAATTCGGCCCGTCCAAAGTCGCCACAGTTCACGCAGCAGTGCGGCCCGCCGCTGTGGTTCGGGGCAGCACCGGCGTCTTGACAGTCACCCTTGCGGTCAAGCCGCAGTATCATGTCAACGCCAACCATCCGAATGACCCTGCGTATATCCCGACTGTGTTCACGCCAAAGCCTATACCCGGCATCGTGTTTGGAGCGGTCCACTACCCGGTCCCGAAGCTGGTCAAAGTGTCGTATTCGCCCAAGCCGCTGCTGGTTTACACCGGGCAGGCCATCATCAAAATCCCATTCACGGTCACTCCTGCCGCCGCGCCTGGCCTCAAGAAGCTGGCAGGCTCAGTTGCGTTTCAAGGCTGCGACGCCAAGTCGTGTTATCCTCCGGCGACCGCAGACGTGCAGGCGGCGGTGATGGTGAAATAAAGACACGGATAATACGAGGGAGTGAACTCCCTCGCTAGAAGGTACTCGGAAGTACCGCCTGTCCAGGGGACAGAAGATTTAGGTCAAGCGAAGCTTGCTGTCCCCTGGACAGGTGGCGTTTCTGAACACCTTCCAGCGAGTGACTTTAGTCGCTCGCTTGTTCTTTTTCAGGTATACTTTCCCAGATGGAATACCTTACACAACTGATCGGCAGAACGGTAGATGACGCAGACGGCGAGCGGTTCGGCAGGCTGACCGAAGTGGTGGTCACGCCCGGCGAACCGCTGCCGCTTGTTGCCGCCTACCAAGTCAAAACCGAAGACGGCGCATTTTTTGTCCCCTGGGACGGCCTTTCGGTCAGCAGCGACGGGCGCGAGTTTCGCCTGAGCCGTCCCATAACGCAGATCCCGCCGTACCAGATCCATCCGCAGGACTTTTCGCTCGTGCGCGACGTTTTGGACAAGCAGATCGTAGACGTTCACGACTACCGCGTTGTCCGGGTCAACGACATCCGCCTGCAAAGTCTGCCTACCGGCCGCCTCGCGCTGATCGGGGTCGACCCCGGCGTGCGCGGCCTGCTGCGGCGCATGGGCCTGGACCGCGTGCTGGGGAGCGTCAGCCGGGCGCTGCATCTCGGCGAAGCGTCCGACACGCTGATTGCCTGGAACGACGTCGAATCGCTGCCGACCCACAACGCCGGGGAGCCGCTGAAGCTGAAAGTCTCCCACGAAAAGATTGCCAAGCTCCACCCTGCCGACATCGGCGACATCTTAAACCAAATGGATCCCGCCCACCGCCGCGAAGTGCTGGAAGGCTTGGACTTAGAAACCGCCGCCGACGCGCTTGCGGAAGCCGATGACGCCGTGCAGGTGTCGGCCTTGCAGCAATTGGACGCCGAGCTTGCCGCCGACATTCTGGAAGAAATGCCCGCCGACGAAGCCGCCGACGTTCTCGGCGACATGGACCGGGCGCACCGCGACCAGCTTTTAGGCCGCATGGACGCCGACGACCGCGAAGACGTCGAAGAGCTGTTAGAGTATCACGACAAGACCGCCGGCGGCTTGATGACCAACGAGTATGTCTCCATCTCGCAGGAGATGACCGCCCAGCAGACCATCGATCAGCTCCGGGCTTTAGAGCCAGACGCCGAGATTACCTACTACCTCTACGTCATAGACTTACAAGAGCGGCTTGTCGGCGTGGCTTCCCTCCGGGACCTCATCGTCGCCCAACCTGAAACCCGCGTCGCCGACTTCATGCGCCCCAAAGTCCGCAGCGTCCAGCTGGACGCCAGCGTCGAAGAAGTCGCCCACAAGTTCGAGCGCTACAAGCTCCTCGCCCTCCCCGTCGTCAACGCCGACGGCTGCCTGCAAGGCATCATCACCATAGACGACACCCTAGAGCAACTCCTGCCCCCTGATTGGCGTCGTCGCCCTTCCGAAAAGCGATCAAAAGAGTAGCCTGCACTGCCTAACAGAAACGTGAGGACTTAAGTGGAGGAAGAAACGCCGCAGTCAATCTCAGAAGAGGATTTCACAGTTCCGAATGACATCACCCCTGCCTACGTGCAGGAGAAGCACAAACAAGGGTATGGCTTTGCCTTCTTCGGCATCATGGTCATAGTTTCTCTTTGTGCTTTGAGTTGGCTTTATGACCACTACTCTGAGTTGCACTACTTCAAGCCGGGCGTAGCTCTTTTTAATCAGCATCAGTATCCAGCGGCGGAACGCGATTTTGAGTCATATCTGCATCTCGAAAACGACCCCGACGGCCACTATTATCTAGGCCGAGCCTTTCTCGCAGAAGGCAAAACGATTGAGGCTCGCCGTGAGTTTATGCTGGATGGCACACTCTTAGTCCAACCAAGATGGGGCAGTAAATGGCAGCCGAACAGCCGGTCCACGCCTTACTTGCAGCAGTTGAGGAAATAGGAACCGTGTCCTTCAGGACGTGGTAGAACACAGCATCTAAGCAGAAAGGCATACAATGACACTGACATTGACACCAGAGACGGAAACGCGCTTGCGAACAATGGCAGAAGGGTTTGGGCTAGAGCCTGCCGTGCTGCACGAAGATTTGTTGCAGCAAGCGTTGGCGCAAGCCGAGACGGAACTTAACGAAACGCTCGCTCTGCTAGATGAAAGCGCCGAAGCGGTTGACGCCGGATGCTGGATTTCGTTCGAGAAGCTAGATGAAGTGCTGACCGCACGGACAAAAAGCGTTCGCTGACAAGATAGCCGGCTGAGTAACCCCTATGACCGAGGCGCGGAAAACGATTGGGTCGCGCGGGGAAGCGGAAACCGTGACGTTTTTGGAGACGCGCGGCTACCAGATTGTGGATACGAACGTGCGGCCTCTCGGCGGCATGGCGCGGGGCGAGATTGACGTGATTGCTTGGGACGGCGAGTTTCTGGTGTTCTGCGAGGTCAAGACGCGGCGGATGGCAGTGGGCAGTCAGGGAACGCCTGCCGAAGCGGTGCATCACCAGAAGCAAAAGCAGCTTACGCGGCTGGCGCTGGCGTATCTGGCGAAGCACGAGTTAGACGATGTGCCGTGCCGTTTTGATGTGGTGGAAGTCGTGCGCCGCCCGCCGGCTCCGGCCCGGTTTACGCTGCTGCGCGATGCGTTCCCGCCTGCCGAGATTGCGGATTAAGCCACGCAATGAAGACCCACGCAATGAATTGCATGGCTGAAGAGCCTGCGGCTGATTGTCCTACGGACAAAGGACCGGACGGACAAAGGCAATCACGCTCGGCCTTTTCCTCTGTCCGCAGGACAGCCGGCGCGGAGCGCCCTTCAGCCACGTAATTCGTTGCGTGGCCGCTTTGCAACTTTGAGCGTGGCCGCCACGGATTTTAATCCGTGGTCCATCAATTGACAAGCCTTCTCGCCTGTGCTAGAATGACGGCATGACGGCGGCATACACTTACCCCGAACAGATTTTGCTTTCCCCTATTGCCGCGCCTGTCGCCGCATCGGTGCGGTTGCCCGGCTCCAAAAGCATCACCAACCGGGCGCTGCTGCTGGCGGCGCTGGCGGACGGCGAAAGTAAGCTGATCGCTCCCTTGCATTCCGAAGACACATTCTATATGACGTCGGCCCTGCGCGAGTTGGGCGTCAGCATTGAAGAGACGCCGGGGCGTGATTTTGTGGTGATGGGAAGGGGCGGGCGGTTTGCCGCGCCGAGCAAGACGCTGTTCGTCGGCAATTCCGGGACAACCGTGCGGTTTCTGACGGCGGCAGCGTGTCTTGCGCCGGAGGGGGCGGAAACGACTTTGGATGGCGTGGCCCGAATGCGGGAGCGGCCCATTCGGGACTTAGTCGGAGCGCTGCTGACGCTGGGTGTTACGGCGGAGTGCCTCAACGGCCACGGCTGCCCGCCGGTGCAGGTACGCGGCGGCGGGATGCCGGGCGGCAAATGCCGGCTGCGCGGGGATGTCAGCTCCCAGTTCTTGACGGCGCTGTTGCAGGCCGCGCCGTATGCGGACAACGCTGTAGAAATTGAGATTGTCGGCGAGTTGATTTCCAAGCCGTACATAGACATTACACAGTCGGTCATGCGCTCGTTTGACGTGGAAATGCACAACGAAAGTTACCAGACATTGCGCGTACCGTCCGGGCAGCGCTACGCTGGGCGCGAGTACGCCGTTGAAGCCGACGCTTCCAATGCGTCCTATTTCCTGGCGGCGGCGGCAGTCACCGGCGGCACGGTGACATTGGAGAACCTCGGTTCGGATTCTATTCAGGGCGACATCAACTTTTTAGACGTGCTGGAACAAATGGGTTGCACTGTGACGCGCGGCGCGTCCGTGACGCTCACCGGCCCGGCCCGCTTGTCCGCGATTGACGCGGACATGGAAGCCATCCCCGACATGGCCCAAACACTCGCCGTCGTCTGTGCGTTCGCAGATGGCCCCTCGCATATTACGAACATCGCCAGCCTGCGGGTCAAAGAAACCGACCGGGTGCGGGCGGTTGCCCAAGAGCTGCCGAAGCTTGGCGTGCGCGTAGAGGAAGGACCAGGCGAGTGGACGATTACGCCGCCCGCAAGCGGCGCTTATTCGCCTGCCGTGATTAACACCTACGAGGATCACCGCATGGCGATGGCCTTTGCCGTCGTGGGCCTGTGCGTTCCCACCCAAATCAACAACCCTGGCTGCGTTGCCAAGACGTTCCCGGACTTTTGGGACCGCTGGCAGTCAGCCTTTTACGGAAAGACAGACACATGACTGGGGAAGAGTTTGCCGAAGTCGGTGTGGCCGGAGCGCTTGCCCGCGCGTATGCCCAGGACTCGCGCGGCTTTCTGCCGCTGCTGGCGATTGTTTTGTCCGGTGCTTTGCCCGATGAAACTGAGGTCGAGCGCCGGGGCGGCTTGTTCCAAAAAGAAAAGCCCGTCCGTAAAATCGCGGTCACGCTCGGCGACAACATCTACACGCTGGAAGATTTAGGGCGCGGCCCGCTCCAAGCCAGCCGGGTCAAGATCGTGCGCGGCATTAAGCTCAAAACCGACACCCTGCCGACGGAAATGTGGCTGGCCGAAGTCAGCGCCGAAGTCAGCGCCCGCGCCCGGCAAAACGAGAAGACGTTCTTTGCCCTCAAAACGCTGCTGGATCAATAATTATGGCACTTTTCGGCAAACAGCCCATCAACACCGAAGCGCAAGCCAAAGCCAAAACCGACCAGGAGCGGCTGGCAAGCGGCGGCCTGCCGCTGGGCGCGGAGCGGCGGCTGACGGAGCTTCGCCAAAATGGCCGCTTTTTCACCAGCAACCTGAGCGTCAATGAGCTAGCCTTGACCGCCTCCGAAGGGCTGCGCCCGCTCGGTCAGGTCATGGGCAGCACCGTTTACCATGTCGGCTGGCAGTACACGCCCATGTACGCCAGCCATGAACTGACCACCATCAGCGAAGCGCAGTCGCACGCCCGGCATCTCGCCGTGTCCCGCTTGCAGCAGGAAGCGCGTCTGCTAGGGGCTTCCGGCGTCATCGGGGTCCGTTTGGAGCGTAAGTCCTACGACTGGGGCGCGAACCTGATTGAGTTCGCCGCGTCGGGAACCGCCGTCGCCCTGCCGGACGATGCTTCTCCCCCAAAGAACCCCTTTGTCTGCGCCCTGTCCGGGCAGGAGTTCTACGCCCTGCGGCGCGGCGGCTTTTTCCCGGTCGGCTTCGCATTCGGCACCTGCACTTATTATCATGTCGCAACGCAAACGAATCGCTGGGCCAGCCAAAGCTGGAACAATGTTGAGCTGACGGATTATTCCAAAGCCGTTTACCACGCCCGCCGCTCCGCCATGTCCCGCCTCAGCAAAGATGCCGCTCATGTCCACGCCGAAGGCATCGTCGGCGTCACCATAGACAAGTACATCACCACGAGCGAAGTGGAAGTCAACGATCAGCCCCGCCGCGACTTGATTGTCGAGTTCACCGCCCTCGGAACCGCCATTGTGGCCGAGGGGCCGGACACGCTGACAATTGATTATGGCCTAATGCTAGGAGATGTGCCGGGGTTGTAAAAAACCCCGGCAAAGAAGCGTCCTTCGGACAAAGATAAGAACAGGGGACTTGGGCTTCTCCGTGTCCAAAGGACATTTGCTGCCGGGCTTTTCTACAACCCCGGCACCTGACACGATCCACGGAGGGATTATGCAGCGCAGTAAAACTGAGATTTATTTGCATTTTGTGTGGGCGACGCATCGGCGGCTGCCGCTGATTACGCCTGCGCTGGAAGTGGAACTTTACCAAGCTCTGACCGAGCAGGCACAACGGTTGAAGTGTCAGGTACTTGCGCTCGGCGGCGTATCGGACCATGTCCATTTGGTCGTCAGTATGCCATCCAAGCACGCGCCCTTCGAAGTTGCGAAACAGCTCAAAGGCGCTTCTTCCGCCTGGGTGCGCCGCCATATCAGGTCGCATCAGCCGCTGTCGGCAGAGCCGTTCGGCTGGCAGGATAATTATGCGTGTTTCAGCCTCAGCCGAACGCACTTGAAACAGGCAATCTACTATGTGACGCATCAAAAGCAGCATCACGCCGAGCAAAAACTCTGGCCGGATTGGGAAGAAATGCACGAAGAGATAACAACGTCATCCTAAGTCCGAAGGACACCTTCTTGCCGGGGGTTTCTACACCCCCGGCCTTCTTGAGAGGAGAACACGATCATGCCTGATAAATATACGCCCGGCTCGCAGGAAGGTTTGCCGGTTCATGCCCGCAACCGCCTGGCCGCGATGAAGCCGGGTTCCGGTCAAAAAGGACTGTTCACGAGTGACCTGTCGGTCAATGAGTTTCTGCTGGTCAAAGAAGCGGGGTTTGATCCGCTGGGGCTGGTGGTCGGGTCCAGCATTTACCATATCGGCTGGCAGAAGCCCGCGATGACCCAGAGCATGGAGCTGGAAACGCTGACCCAGGCTATGTACCACGCCCGCGAGCTTGCCATGACCCGCATGGAAGAAGAAGCCGACTCCATCGGGGCGGACGGCATTGTTGGAGTGCGGCTGGAAGTCGGGCGGCAGGAATGGGGCGAGCATCTGGCCGAGTTTATCGCCATCGGCACGGCCATTAAAGCGCGAAACGGCGAAAGCCACCGCGCCCCAAACGGCAGGCCGTTCACAAGTGACCTGAGCGGTCAGGACTTCTGGACACTCACGAAAGCCGGGTATCGCCCGATTTCGTTTGTGATGGGAAACTGCGTTTACCATGTCGGCTATCAGGGCGTCAAAGCCTGGTTTTCCCAGGTCGGCCAGAACATTGAAATGCCGACGTACACCCAGGCCATCTACGATGCCCGCGAGCTGGCCTTGTCCCGGATGCAGGCCGAAGCCGAGCAGCTTGGGGCGGACGGCATTGTCGGTGCGACCATTAAAGAAAACTCCCACGGCTGGGGCAGCCATGTGATTGAATATTTTGCCGTCGGCACCAGCATTATCGCCACCCGGCCCGACCACACCATCCCCACCCCGCAGCTTATGCTGCCGCTGTCGGACCGCTAGAGCAATCACTCAGACGCAAAAAGAGGGAGGCTAAGCAGCCTCCCTCTTTTTGTGTGCGCTTTTAGTGCGCGTTAATTGCTTCGTGACAACTGAACGCGGCTGGCGGGGTCGCCATGCGTATATTCTTCCAGCGAAGCATTCCCAAGCTTGACAGTGACGCCCGGTGCGGAAACCGTGCAGACCGACGCAGCGGGCGAAACCGGCGCGGCGGCTGGGGACGGTGCCGTCAGCAGCAGCGCCCAAACAGCAAGAATAGCCATGTCTTTCTCCTTCGGTATCGTCGCAAGGTGGTGGCTCGGCGGCCACGTCTGGGGTCAGACGGAGGCCCGTAGCTTTGCGTCCCGCACTTTCGCGCGGTTTGCCTTTGTCAATATGCGAAGGACGACAGCGTTTTTTGTGCGCTATCTGTCTTCCATTATGCCATTTGACGGCGAAATCTTCACGGGTGCAGTAATTTTCTGGCAAAAAGCAGGAAAACCGCGATTCTTTCTTGAAATGTCTTGATAATAGACAGGAAGTTTTCGGCGTTCAGGAGGAACAATTTCATGCTTGCTCAAGTCGATTCCAGTGCCATCCTCGGCATTGATGCGTATGTGGTCCGGGTGGAAGTGGATATTTCTTCTTCCGTCCCGATGTTCACAATAGTCGGGCTGCCCGATGCCGCCGTGCAGGAGTCGCGGGAGCGGGTGCGGAGCGCCATCAAAAACTCCGGGCTGGAGTTTCCATTAAGGCGCATTACGATTAACCTCGCACCCGCCGACATCAAAAAGCAGGGGCCGGCATTTGATCTGCCCATTGCGGTCGGCATTCTTGCCGCTACCGGGCAGGTGATGACCGAGAAAATCGCTGAGGGAATGTTTGTCGGCGAGCTGGCGTTAGACGGCTCCGTCAGCGCCGTGTCCGGCGTTCTGCCGATTGCGATTAAGGCACGGTCTGATAAGCGGCCTTTTTTGGTTGTCCCGGAAGCGAACGCCCCGGAAGCGGCGATTGTGGGCGATGTTCAGGTATTCGGCGTCCGGTCTTTATCAGACGTTGTTGTCCTGCTGAACGATTTCGACTCGCAGACGCCGCTGACGTCGGACCCGCAGGCGCTGCTTCAGGGGCAGGGCGGCGACGATTTAGATTTCTGCGAAGTCAAAGGTCAGGAGCATGTCAAGCGGGCTTTAGAAGTCGCGGCTGCTGGCGGGCATAACATACTTCTTGTGGGGCCGCCTGGTTCAGGAAAGACCATGCTGGCCCGGCGGGTGCCGTCCATCCTGCCGCCGCTGAACCTGGATGAAGCGCTGGATGTCACGAAAATCTACTCGGTCGGCGGTTTGCTCGGGAGCCACACGTCGCTGGTGACAAAGCGGCCGTTTCGCTCGCCGCATCACTCGATCTCAAATGCCGCGCTGGCCGGCGGCGGCTCTTCGCCCCGGCCCGGCGAAGTCTCGCTGTCGCATCACGGGATTTTGTTTTTAGATGAGCTGCCTGAGTTCAAGCGCGACGTGCTGGAAGTGCTGCGTCAGCCGCTGGAAGACGGGCATGTGACAATTGCCCGCGTGGCGGCGACAATGACTTATCCGGCACAATTGATGCTGGTGGCTGCCATGAATCCGTGTCCATGCGGGTATTATGGAGATACAGTTAAGACCTGCACGTGTTCGCCGCCGACCATCGCTAAATACTTGCAGCGCATCAGCGGGCCGCTGCTGGACCGAATTGACATCCATATTGAAGTGCCGCGCCTGCGCCAAGACGAAATGATCCAGGGCAGCGGCAGCGGCGAGCCTTCGGGGTCCATTCGCGGGCGCGTACTGGCCGCCCGCGCCCGGCAAAAAGAGCGTTTTGATGGGACAAAGCTACACTGCAACGCCCACATGGGCGCACGCCAGATCAAGCAGTTCTGCCGGCCCACCGACGATGTCAAAGATTTATTACGCGCCGCGATCTCGCAGCTTGGGCTGTCCGCGCGGGCGTATGACCGGATACTGAAACTTGCCCGCACGATTGCGGACTTGGACGGGGAAGCCGACATTCAGCTCGCCCATGTCGCCGAAGCGATCCAGTACCGGGCGCTAGACAGAAAATTGTGGGGATAGTGGAGGAAGTGACCGATCCAAGTACCACTTTTTTGTTTTGGAACGTTCACCAAAATCTAGTCATACAGAATTTGGTTCGTCTCGTCGAGGGGCATAATGTTCAGGTACTATTACTGGCGGAGAGTCCGTTTCGAGACGACCCTGGCCAGCTTTTAGATGTTCTAAATGCCAGGCCGCAGTTGAGGGGAAGCCGCATTTTCTCAGAGGTAGCCGGAACTGCTGCAACTAAGGTTCAGGTGTTCTCTCGGCTGAAACGCGGCAGATGGAAAGAGTTGACAACCCACTCTCATTATGCAATTTGGTCTTTGTTTACGGATGCAAACAACCGACTTTTGCTGACTGCCGCTCACTTCCCGTCAATTCAGGAAGATCAGGGTGATGGTCAGCGCAAAGTCGCGATAGATCTTCGTAATGACCTTTGTGTTTTGGAGGCGAGTCGCCTTTTACTTCGGGATGATATTAACGGGCAGAAACAAGCACCCTTCTCATTTATCATCGGCGACTTGAACGCCAATCCTTTTGATGCAGGCGTTGCTGGCATATATGGGCTGAATGCAAATCTTTCGCGGGATGTAGTGCGTCGAGGTAAAGGGGTACGCGAGCTACACAAACGGTCGTACCAGATGTTCTACAATCCAATGTGGCGTTTCTTTAGTACGCCAACATCAGATACAGTGCGGGAGACAAAAGTGCAGGGAACCTATTATGATCGTCTCGCAAAATCTGTTTGCTACGATTGGTTTGTTCTCGATCAAGTGTTGGTTCGCGCCAATATGATGCCTTACTTTGACGAAGCGGATGTAAGCATCTTAATGCAGGATGATGCTCAGGGCGGAGTATCGCTGGTTTCGCAGACAGGCATACCGAAATTTTCTGACCATCTCCCTTTGCTTTTCCGGGTTCGCCTTTAACTGCGGAACCAGAAGGATTATTTTATGGCAATCAAAATGCCGGATTATTTGGCAGAGACGAAAAAAACACAGCGGTCTCCGGTACAGGTTTTACGTGAGGCCGCTGATGATCTCGGAAACCAAACACAGGGGCTAGTTGAAGGATCTGTTTTTACTCTCAACGCAGGTGGAAGCAGCTTATTCCGCTATACCTTTTATCTGCTCGTGCCGAGTCTCAACGACTACACGGACCCCCTCTTCTATGCCTGGCATGACGTCAACCTTTATCCGGTGAGTGTGATGAAGGCTAGTGGTAAACAGGGTAAAGATGAAGTTAAGTGCCGAACGCCCTACGAATTTGAGATTGAGTTGGAGCGGATTTTTGATAGTGTGGAGACAAGAGATCGTCTTCGTGCGGTGATCGAATTGGCTCAAAAGTAGAGTGATAGCCTGAGTCGCCTCGGTACTCTAAGCTCGATAGCACATTCAAAGCAGAAGATCGTCCAACACAAAGATATTTTGTCATGAAGTCGTTCGCGTCTCATTATGTACCAAACCTATCGTTAGGGATAGCTTGTGCACTGCTCTTAATCGTTTTATCTGCGTCGTGCTATGCGGCACCAAACCCCGCAGTAGTAGAAGCGTGCAAGCTATTAGACGAAACCCAGCAGTACGCACGGAGCTACCAAATTCAAGATGGACGGGGACATGTTATTGACCCCTACTTACCTCTTCAAGTCCATCATTGTTTAGAAAATATTCCGTATGGAAAAGTGCGATCCGAAATCATAAGCGCTGCTGAGGATTACCTGGATGCAGGTCGCGTTGCCGACTATGCGGGAGATCCAGCCTATCGATCTGGCACTGATATTATCCCTCCTCGGAGCGTGTTTGATATTTTCTCAAAATATCGGATAGCTCAAGAAACATCTTATGATGGTAAGGTAGGACTAAAGCCGCAGGATTTGTTTGATGTGGACTCGCACGGACGTTTAACCAAAAAAGGCGTTGCTTTAACGCAAAAAGTGCTCAGAATTATTTGGAGATCGGCGAGCCTACATACAGAAAAGGCTGAAATACTAGAAGGGGTATTGTCTTCAGAAACGGTTTATGG